>JAIRJR010000307.1 GCA_031260575.1 Tannerella sp. | reverse complement strand
GCACGAGCGTATGAGTTCGGCAATGTTTCGAAAGAAACCATTGTAGCCCAACTGAAAGCCTTGTCGAAAGAACAGTTTGTCGAACAAATATGGTTGGAAAGATACCGCGAATTGGTATTCGAATGGAAAGACTGGAATATGATTCAACGTACACGTAAATATCCAAAAACTAATGCGATGGATAGTTCGATTCCGAAAGGAACGGCTCAGTTTGTTGATGTTACAACAGTAGGTCCCGAATTTACCACTAAGAATTTCACTGTTAACAACCTGTTGTGGCCTTTCCCGTTGCAACAAACACAGCGTAATCCGAATTTGACTCAGAATCCGGGGTATTGATTTCAATTGAAAGTTGAAAATTGAAAATTGAAAATTGCAGGGGTCGTAATCATTTCGACTCCTGTTTTTTTTAGCTCTTTTTTGCACAAGACAGCGTGGGAGCCAATGCGGGTTAAATACGGGGCTTGTTTATGACATGATCCCTAATGGTTTTTTCTTCTTCTTAGCGATACTTTTACATCGCATCGTCAATGCATGGACTAAAATTGGCTTGTGAAGCGGTGATTTGCCGGGTTGAATTGTCGATGCATAAGCCGAGACAAACTGCACCGGGATAGGGTGTTGCGTAGTCGTTGTCCATGATTTGGCGGTAGGCTTCTTCGGCTTTTGCTTCCGCATTTTCGCTTGTGTAGGCTACTTTGAGTTCGATGACCCAAAGTACGCCACGATGCGCTACTACCAAATCAGCGCGACCCAAGTTCGTGTGCATCTCGGCAACCACCACCACGCCGCAACCGCGCAAAAAGCCAAAAATAGTGGCGCGATAAAGCCATTCCTGCGCTGGAAAACGATGACCGTCAATGACTACTTTGTGCTTGGCTGCATTCGTGTAATCATCATACGGAACGCTTGCCAGTAGACGGTTGAAAGCGCCGATAACCGGCTCTTTGGCTTTCGTCAGGAGGCCATTTAACAAATCCCGTCTGCATTGGCTGTAACTCTCATCTTTGCTTTGCAAGATATTTTGGGTGACCAATTCCGACATGGCATTGAGCACTTCGGTATTCGGATAGTCTAAAGTAAGGTCGTCGATCGTACCCGGACGCAAAGTCAAATAACCGCTTTGATATAAAAAACCCTGAGGGGGAGTTGTATCCATATCACCCGGATTCTCAATAAAATCATTGGATACGGAAAAGTTACGGAATTGTTCGACTGTCAGGTTTCGGTTCTTCATGTAGTCGGCAATCATCTTAGGCTTACCTGATTGAACCCAAAAATTAGAAAATTTCTTTTTCCGGAAAAACGATAGTGTCGAGTAAGGATTGTATAATCTGACTTCTGCATCATCATCGAATGAAAAACCATCGTAATAATCGCGCATCTTCTCGATTAATGTAGAAGTGGAAATTTGCATTTTATCGGCTGTTTCTTCCAAATAATCAGGAAAATAACGAATAATCTCATCTTCTGTATAGCCGCACATTCCGGCATATTCGGGCATCATGGAAACATCAAGCGGTGTATTCAAGGTGGAAAAAACACTGAACCGTGTAAATTTGGAAATACCCGTAATAAAGGTAAAACAGATGTATTCATCTTTAGCTTTTATTCGTACATAATAATCTCTCAATACATTACGCACTTTTTCCGCCATATCGGGGTCATTGATGAAGTCGGTGTATGGCTTGTCGTATTCATCTATCAAAACGACTACCCTTTGATTCGATTTTCGAGCCGCCCGGGAAATTAATACACTTAACACTTCACCGGAAGGTTAGTCTTTCGGAACTTCAACGCCCATATTATCAGCCACTTCTAATGTCATCCATTTTAAAGCCGATTCAAATTGTTCGATTCCTTTATTGGTGGTAATATCACTCATGTCCAACCGGATAACGGGGCTTGGCCGGAAGTCGGGACGGTTCATAAATTCTTCGGCATAGAGACCTTCGAAAAGTTCTTTTTTGCCCGAGAACAAAGCTTCAAAAGTTGAAACCGTCAGCGATTTGCCAAAGCGACTCGGACGGGCAAAAAAAAAGATTGAACCCATATCAATCAAATCGACAAGGTATTTGGTCTTGTCTACATATACATAGCTTCCCAGCCGAAGCCTCTCAAAAGTCTGTATGCCAATCGGCAATTTTAATCGCTTCTGTTCCATACCCTCAACATTCAGCATTTTTTTTTGACAAAAATAGTAAAATTTCCGCTAATGATCAGAAACTGTGTAAATTTTATTTATTTGGCGTCGAATGCAAACATCCGGGCATTTTGCAGGAATTCATCGCCCGGAAGAAAAGAGAGAAGGATATTCCGGTCGAAAGGTTATCATGGTTTTTTTTGCCACCTTTTGAGAAAATAATCACTATGTGGAAAAAAAACTATATTTTTGCAGAATTAATTTCAAATAAATAATATATAGGCAGAATAAGAAATAGATATTAAAAATATTTGAGCAATTTGTTCGTATTCTCTCTACCAGAAATTCTACCAATTAATTTCCCTGAGAATAGTTCAACGTCTAAAAAGCGTGAACTGTATATTCTTATTAAGGGAAACGGTTTTGGTAGAGCCGCTGGTAGATAATAAGCAATTAACAAACAGTGTCACGCTTTTTATATGACCCACAAAAACAAAATTTCATACATTGACATAGGATTTGCTGTTCGTCAGAAAATGACTGAACAAGGCATAACGATTTCATGGCTTGCCAAGCAAGTGGAATGTGATCGCGGAAATTTGTACAAACAACTGCATAACAGACATATTTATCCGGAACTCTTATTTAAAATATCCATTGCATTGGAAACAGACTTTTTTATGTGTTATTCAGATTGTGTTATGAAATTTTTAAAAACCTCTATCGAAAATCCACGATCAGCCACACTTCACTAAATGATGTTTTGCGACAAAAAGAGTTTTATTGAATATTTAGATGAAGAAAGATGGTGGATATTTCGAGGAGGTTTTTTTGAAATGACGACCCGTTCATTTTTTTGACCGAACAACTGTTTATCCGAGAACGGAAATCGCTCTTGCAATATTTAACATAAAAAGATTTCGATTTATGTAGAATCTCAGTTTTATTTTGTTTATTTGCATTTTGATTAGTCAATGCAACTCCATAGGTTGTATCTGTAAACTTTAATTTTTGTTTGGCTTTATGAAGAAAGTATGGATATTGGGGTTTATTCTCCCCGTTTTAATCGGATCCTGTTCATCATCGAAGGATGACAATAAGGATGAAAAGGGCGTGGCTACCGTCTTGCCCGAGTCGCCGGGTTTGGTAAAAGTTTTTACATTGGCTTATTCGGATTTCAATTGCGAGTTGACTTCGAACGGCACCGTTGCTGCCTCTCAAAAGGCTGACCTTTCCTTTCAAACACCGGAAATCATTGCTGCGATTTATGTTAAAAACGGCGACCGTGTGACTGCCGGGCAAGCCATTGCTTCGTTAGACACATTCAAACTGAAAAATCGTCTGAACCAATCGAAAGACAACCTCGAACGCGCAAAGCTTGATTTGCAGGATGTACTGATCGGACAGGGGTATTCGCCGGGCGACAGTTCACGCATTCCCGAAGAGGTGATGCAGATTGCCCGTGTGAAAAGCAACTACGGACAAGCGGTCAATCAATATGAAATGGCTGAATACGACTTTCAGCAAGCTACCCTGTATGCTCCATTCGCGGGAGTGGTTTCGAACCTGTTTCAAAAACCGTATAACATGTCGTCGACCGGCGAACCTTTTTGTTGCATCATTGGTAATTCATCGATGGAAGTGGTTTTTAATTTACTCGAAAGCGAACTTTCGATCGTCAGAACAGGCGACAAAATTCAGGTCTCGCCGTATGCTTTATCGGATTTTTCGAGCGAAGGGCGTATTACGGAAATCAATCCGGTAGTCGATCGCAACGGTATGGTGCGCGTAAAAGCTTCTGTTTCAACGCCGGGAAACAGATTATATGAAGGGATGAATGTGAACATCAAAATCCAACAATCCATCCCCAACCGGTTGGTTATACCGAAAAGCGCACTATTGCTCAGGAATAATAAACAGGTGGTGTTTACCTATAAAGACGGACGCGCCCAGTGGAATTATGTACATACCGGCTTGGAAAATTCGACCGGATATGTGATTCTGGAAGATTCGGCCGAAAAATTGAATGAAGGCGATGTGGTCATTTATGATGGCAACCTGAATTTGGCGCATGAGACACCTGTGACAGTGATTGATTGATGTTTCAAGTTTCAGATTTCATGTTTCAAATTCGATGTTTATAGTTTTAATTCTCAATTCTCAATTCTCAATTGAAAGTCTATGGTTAAATTCCTGATAAATCGCCCGGTGGCTGTCTGCATGGCTTTCACAGCCTTTTTTTTGATGGGGATTATTACCTATATCAATATTCCGGTATCGCTGTTGCCGAATATCGCCATTCCCGAAATTACCGTTCAGATTTCGGGAGACAATACATCAGCGCGCGAATTGGAAAACACAGTCACCTTCCCCATCCGGCAACAACTGCTTCAAATCGGCAAGTTGCGCGATATTCGCACGGAAACAAGAGACGAAAATGCAATCATCCGTTTAAGTTTCGAATATGGTGCAAATACGGATTTGGCTTTTATTGAGGTCAATGAAAAAATCGACGCGGCTATGAATTCGATCCCCAAGGAAATAAGCCGGCCACGCGTCATCAAAGCCAGCGCTACCGATATTCCGGTTTTCAACTTGAACCTGACCTTAAAGAATGATGTACCGTTTGAGGCCGCCAATCAAGCGGCGTTCCTTGATTTAAGCGAATTTGCCGAGACGGTGATCCGCCGTCGCATCGAACAATTGCCCCAGGTGGCGATGGTCGATATTTCGGGTTTGATCAATAAACAAATATTAATCACGCCTTACACGAATCAATTGGAAATTACCGGAATCACGCTGAACGATATCGAATCGGTTCTCAATCAGTATAATGTCGAACCGGGTAATATGATTGTCAGGGATGGGTACTACGAATACAATATCAAATTCTCGTCCGTGCTCCGCACCCTCGAAGATATTCAGGGTATATTCCTGCATAAGAATGGCAAGATATTCCAAATGAAAGAGTTAGCCGGAATCGAAATGGTTCCCCGCAAAGAAAGGGGAATGATCATGTACAATGGAAAACAAGCTGTCACACTTGCGATTATCAAACAAGCGGACGAAAACATGTCGCGGATGCAAAAGGTTTTGAGCGAGACCATCACGACATTTCAGGAACAGTATCCCGACATCGAATTCTCAATAGCGCAAAGCCAGACCGAACTCTTGGATTATACCATTTCCAATCTCCAACAAAACCTTCTACTGGCTTTTCTCTTTATCACCTTGATTTCCATTTTCTTCCTGAAAGATGTCAAAACCCCTTTCATCATTGGGATAAGTCTGTTTATCTCGCTGATAATCAGCTTGCTTTTCTTCTATTTGTTTCACATTTCCCTCAATGTGGTTTCGTTGACCGGTTTGATCCTTGCGCTGGGTATGATGGTGGACAATTCGATCATCGTAACGGACAATATCGGGCAGTATCGACGGAAATTGCCTCTCGACGAGGCTTGTGTAAAAGGCACCAACGAAGTGATTACGCCGATGTTGAGTTCGGCGCTGACTACCATCTCGATTTTTCTTCCGCTTATCTTTCTGAGCGGCATTGCCGGCGCGATCTTCTTCGACCAGGCTTTTTCGGTGACGGTGGGGCTGCTTGTCTCTTTTGTGATGGGTATTACCTTGTTGCCGGTGCTTTATAAGTTGTTTTTTTCGAGCCGGTGGTTTTGGGGAAAGCAAGCGAAGATCGACCCGAATCAATCATCCGCAGAAAAACAATCCGCCCATGGTTCGGAAATGGAGCCTGTCGAACGCGCCTATCATCGTTGTGTAGACTGGGTGTTCCGACATAAAGCGCTCACATTTACCGGTATGTTTCTTTCACTTCCGCTTTGTTTTGTGCTTTTTTCGGTGATCCCGAAGGAACGGATGCCGACAATCAGCCAGAATGAGTTGATCATCCATGTCGACTGGAATGAGAACATTCATGTAGAAGAAAATAAAATCCGGACTCAAAACTTTTTCAGGTCGATCCATGATAAAACGGCTGTACATTCAGCCTTGATCGCACAACAGCAATTTATATTGAATCGCGAACGCGAACAGACTTCTTCGGAATCCGAATTATATGTAAACACGGTTCATGCGAACCAAATCGATGGCTTGAAAAAAGAAATAGAAGCCTTTTTTCAGGCAAACCATCCTTTGGCCATTGTCACGTTTGCGCCACCCGGAACCGTATTTGAGAAAATTTTCGTCACCGGCGGGCCGGATTTGATCGTTGAATACTACAATAAGGTTAAAT
>JAIRJR010000177.1 GCA_031260575.1 Tannerella sp. | reverse complement strand
ACCGAACTGATAGAAAAATACAGAGATTTTCACGCCATCGGCGGTATGCCGGAAGCTGTGCAAACTTGGCTTAACACAAGTGATATTTTTGAAGTCGAGAAAAAACAGGATGAAATACTTATCGGCTATCAAAAGGATTTTGTTAAATACGCTGATACAAAGTATTATCCAAAAATTTCAGCAATTTGGCAGTCGATTCCCAGTCAGTTGGGAAAAGAGAACCGCAAGTTTATTTTCAGTCAGGTTAAAAAAGGTTGGCGTGCAAAGGACTTAGAAGATGCGTTAATTTGGCTTATCAATGCGGGACTTGTCTATAAGGTGGAATGTATTGAGAAGCCTAATTATCCAATTAGTTCCTATGCCGACCATACCTTTTTCAAGCTATATATGTCCGATATAGGGTTGCTCCGGCGGCACGCGGATTTGCCGTCGGCTATTCTTTTTGATGATACACCTTCGTACAAGGAATTCAAGGGGGCAATGGCTGAAAATTTTGTTGCGTCAGAGCTTAAAAGGATGTACGGCAAGTTAAGGGATAAGGATTTATATTATTGGACAGCGGAGGGCAGTGCGAAAGCTGAAGTAGATTTTATTATGCAGGATGATGAAAAATATATTGTTCCTATTGAGGTTAAAGCGGGTACGGCTAAACGCGCTCGTTCAATAACACAGTATTGCAAAAAATTCAATCCCGAAAAGTCTGTTTTAACATCACTTGACGAAATGACAACGAGGAATTTACCATTATATGCTTTTTGGAAGTTTAGGGAATGGATAAAAGTGCAAGGGAATATATAATGAAAACTTTTGTTTCATTGGTTTTGCATTTCCTCCAACGCCAGTCCCGCCGCTTTCCCATATGCCCGGATCAAACCGCCTTTGCCCAACAGTATTCCACCAAAGTACCGCACCACGACAACAACCGTGTTCTCCAGGTTTCGCCTTTGCATGGAGTGAAGCAGGGGCAATCCCGCTGTTCCGCGAGGTTGTGAACACCGTTTAGTGTAAATGGTATAATCATCCAAGTTTTTGTTAATACTATTAGTACGGCATCAACAGTGCTCTGCTGAGGAGCAACACGACGCTTGCCGTGGCTTACGATGAACGGCGAGGCAAAATGTTTCGCCGTTTTTGTATGCTGCAAGAAACCGAACGCTCAACAGTTACAACTGCGTTTATTATCTAAGAGCCTGCGTAGATATGTTTTACAATACATCGTCATGCCCCCGGCGGATAAACCACGGGGCGAAGCCCCGTACATGGCTGTTCTACGGATTTGTTATGCCGCAAATCTATCAGCAAAGTAAATCATTATCTGGCTGTATGCCATAGCCCAATCCCTGGCCGGCATTGTCCATTTTTTAGTGATTTCCCTAATAGAAAGGAACACCACTTTCCGAATGGAGTCATCCGTTGGAAATATTGACTTTGTCTTCGTAAATTTCCTTACCATTCTGTGATAAGCCTCTATTGCATTGTTTGTATAAATCAAGTGGCGAATTTGTTGGGGGTAGTTAAAAAACGTTGTCAATTCAGCCCAATTCGCATCCCATGAACGTAAGATTGATGGATACCTCTTGTCCCATTTTTCCCTGAATTCCTCTAAAGCATACTCCGCATCATCAAGATTAACCGCACCATATATTTTCTTGAGATCAGCACAGATTTCTTTCCGGTCTTTGTAGTACACGAATTTGGTAGAATTACGTATTTGATGGACTATGCACAACTGCTGTTTTGTCTTTGGATATACAGCGTTTATGGCTGCCCCAAGCCCTTTCAGGTTGTCATGGCAAGCTATGAAAATATCGGATACGCCACGTTTTTTCAGATCTGAACATATTGACGCGTAGAAACTTGCGCTCTCGTTCTCACTCAACCAGATGCCTAAAATGTCCTTCTGTCCATTCATGTCTATACCTAATACGGAATACACGCATTTGTTGATGATTTGGCTGTCTTTACGGCTTTTAAACACTATACCATCAAAGTAAACTATCGGGTAGATTGACTCCAGTGGTCGGTTTTGCCATTCGTTGACTTCTGGCAGTATTTTATCCGTAATCTTTGATACAAGCGATTGCGATATATCGGCACCGTAAATCTCCCGGATATGATCCTCAATGTCACGCTGGCTAACGCCTTTTGCGTACATCGCCATTATTTTTTGCTCGATCTCGTCAGTCCTAGTCTGATTTTTTACTAGCACTCTCGGCTCAAATTCACCATTCCGGTCACGAGGTACAGCAACTTCGCTTTCACCATAATCGCTGATGATGCTCTTGTAGTTGTAACCATTACGTGAGTTGCCACTGTTGTTGCCTTCAACGGAATGCTTCTCATACCCCAAATGCTCCTCCATTTCGGCTTCAAGCATTTGCTCAATTGTTCCAGCAAACAGTCTTTTCATTTTCGCCTGAATATCACCAGTGCTTTGGCAGTCCTGCATCAGCAGGCCAACTAATTCCTTTTCCTTGTCTGAAAGTACATTCTTTGTCCGTTTCATAGTTAACCTCCATTTTGTTTATATGGAGATTATGCCCATTTACACGGGGCGAAATTCAGCCTCGAAAAAATTAATTTGCTTGATTACGGAATAGAGCAGGCACGTTGTATTGACGACAGATTGTTATCCAAATTGTTGTCATCCCCTATAGAAGTTGAGAAAGATAAAAACCAACGTCTTGA
>JAIRJR010000141.1 GCA_031260575.1 Tannerella sp. | reverse complement strand
ACAACTACCCCGATATGCCATTCGGATATGCCGCTTTAGTTGTATGCAGGATAATTTCAATCATTGACAGTCGGCATCTATGTGTAGACTTGGGGTATAAATCGGTTGCAGCCGAAAGTCCATTACCGCGAGTGTATTTTCTAAATGCTCCCAAAGCGATCCCGGTTGCACAAAGCGAAGAGCATTTGGTATTGGAAGTGCCCGACAGCAGTGATTATTCTATCGGTCATATCTTTTACGGCGTACCCAAACATATTTGTCCGACCGTAGCCCTTTACGAGAAAGCACATGTTATTGAAAACGGCCGGATGATTGATACATGGAATGTAATTGCCCGAAATAGATTTATTAACTTTTAGTTTTTAGTTTTTAACTTTTAGTTTTCAAACGTTATGTCCGATTATTTTATTGCCGATTTGCACTTAGACCTTAGTATGAATGCCTTGGAGTGGAATCGCGACTTGCGCCAATCCATTCGGGAAATTAACAGACGGGAAACAGGGATGAACGACAAACCCGACCGCAGACATGCGACCGTTTCATTCGATGAATTAAGAAAAGGTTCTATCGGACTGGTTGTTGCCACCCAAAAAGTCCGGTATGTCGCGCCTGATAATTCTTTAACCGGCTGGCATTCGCCCGAACAGGCGTGGGCGCAAACGCAAGGTCAGTTGGCGTGGTACAGAGCGATGGAAGAAGACGGACAAATGGTTATGATCCGGACGAAAGAAGAGTTAAAAGCACACCTCGATTTGTGGGCGAACGACGAACCGAATGACCGGAAACCAATCGGATATGTGTTAAGCCTTGAAGGAGCTGATTCATTGGTTACTGTCGATCATTTAGAGACGGCATGGGATTACGGATTGAGAGCAGTCGGTCCGGCACATTACGGCCCGGGAAGGTATGCCAACGGCACGGATTCGTCGGGAAAATTAAACGAACAGGGTATTGCTTTGCTCCGGAAGATGGACAGTTTGGGAATGATTCTCGATGTGACACACCTGAACGACGATGCGTTTTGGCACGCGTTGGAATTGTATAACGGACCGGTTTGGGCAAGCCATAATAACTGCCGTGCTTTGGTGAATCACAACCGGCAGTTCAGCGACGACATGATTAAGGCATTGATTGAACGCGATGCGATAATCGGTTTGGCATTGGATGCCTGGATGATGGTTCCTGACTGGGTACGCGGTCGATCTACACCCCGTTCGATGAAATGTAACCTGGAAGTCATGGCCGATCATTTGGATCATATTTGCCGGATTGCCGGCAGTACTTCCAACATAGCAATCGGAAGCGACTTAGACGGCGGATATGGAACGGAACAATGTCCGTATGATGTAGTTACAATTGCCGATCTTCAAAAGATTCCCGAAATTCTCCGGAAAAGAGGCTATTCCGGTGCGGATATCCGGGCCATAACCGGAGAGAATTTGATTCGTTTTTTAATCCGTTCCGGTAGTTTCTGATTGGCTGTTTCCGTGAATTGCTTTGTCACTCATTCCTTTAGTTTGCAATTTTCAAAACTGTTTTCAGTCTGTAACGAAGTAAACTTTTAGAAAACCGACCAAAAACAGGAATTATATGATGGATTTTCTTACCTTAGCGCTCCAATTGGAAAAAGGTTTATGAACAAATTAATTTTTAAACAATGAAAACTTTAACTCAAAAGGCAATTTTCATATTCGTCATTTTGTCCGTTTCTTTGATAATTAATGCACAATCAAATACAACCATGAACCATTTTACGATAGAATGGGCGGAGATAGAAAAATTGCGTGAACAGCAATTGCCCCGGTCGTTATTACCTAAGGTCGATTCGATTTATCAAGCGGCTTTAAAGGAAAAGAATTACGAACAGTTGATTAAAGCAATTATTTTTCAACTGAACTGTATCGGTATTTTGGAAGAAAACGAGGAGGGAGCGAACAAGATTTTTAACAACCTGAAAAACGATGCGGAAACGATTCCCCGGCCTGCAAAATCAATCATTTATTCGATGATCGGACAAATGTATAAGGACTTTTATGACCAAAACAGATGGCGGATTTCAAACCGGACTTCCGTGAATGTTGATTTGCAAGACGTTCGCACGTACGACGTCCGAAAGCTGATCGAAGAGGCTTTGAAATACTACCAACTTTCATTACAGGATGCAGAAACGTTGCAAAACGAACCGGTTGAAAACTTTCATGCCATCCTGACAAGTATTGGAAGCGCTGATAATCAATCTACTTTGTACGATTTACTGGCAAATAGGGCGTTAGACTTTTATTCTTCTCCATTTTATTTTCAAACCTCCCCTCAAGGGGTTTTTGTGATAAATAATCCGGATTATTTTGCTGATGTTCAAACATTTTCCAAATTGAACCTTTCATCCAAAGATACACTTTCAGTAGACTACCTTTCGTTGATAACGTATCAAAATTTGTTGCGTTTTCACCTGAAAAAATCAGGTTTCGGTCATACATCGGCAGAAAATGTGAATAAAAATATCACGGCGCTGATCGATATAGACCTCCGCCGGATATCCTATCTGAAAGAAAAAGGAATTTATGCCGGGAAAGAAAAACTGTACGAAAATACGCTGATACGTATGAGTAAAGAATATCAACCCTTTGAGCAAAATACGAATGTGCTTCTCCACCTTGGCGGTTATTACTTTGACTTAGGCGATAAATGGAGACACGATAAAAATGATGTGAATAAATCCGGCTACAGCAAGGCTTACGAAATTTGCGAACAAATTGAAAATGAATACCCTTCTCAGTTTGACAGAGGTGCTGATGATTTGAAAAATAATATTTTGGAAAAGGAATTGAATATGCAAACGGAAAGCGTACAACTACCCGGTCAACCTTTTCTGACAAAACTGAATTTCAGGAATTTAGAAGCCGTTTACAAAACCGTTTACACGTTATCCGAAGCGCAAGCGATCGATTATA
The DNA here is from genome assembly GCA_031260575.1 of Tannerella sp. Taxonomy (GTDB): domain Bacteria; phylum Bacteroidota; class Bacteroidia; order Bacteroidales; family Tannerellaceae; genus Tannerella. Next base: position 5,096 of record JAIRJR010000141.1, on the reverse strand, counting down.
CGGATAATTTTTATCGCTATCGAAATAACGATACAGCGCTTTCCAAATTTATCCGTTCCCTGAAAAAGGAAATCTCACAGGAACAGGTCAAACTTCCGCATGTTTCCGACTACCAATATTATACGACCGAGATCATGATGTCGCCGCTAATGGATGGGTTCTATTTAACTGTTTTGTCCGATACGAAAGATTGGCTGACTTCATCGACGGTCTTTGCCACCTCCATGGTGCAGGTCTCGCCGTTGATGGCGCAAGACCGTTGTGTAGATGATAGATTGATGGTGATCGTAACCGACCGCCAAACAGGCAAACACATTCCTGACGCAAAAATAACCGTTTATCAACACGAAAAAGTGCAAACCTCCTTCAAAAGCAATAAAGACGGTATTGCGAGGGGCAAAATTTCCTATTATTCAAAATATCGCGTAAATGCCGGTAACAAGCAGTTAATTGTATTTAATACTGCCTATAACAGAAATATTTATAAGGAAGACGAAAGACTTGCCGTTATGTTTACCGACCGTTCCATCTATCGACCCGGGCAAACGGTTTACTTTAAAGCGATACTTTATTCTCAAGACATCGATAAAGAAAAAAAACTGCTTCAATCAAGTAGTGTGAATGTGCTTTTCAGGGATGTGAACCGGCAAACTATTTCCGAAAAAAGCCTGAAAACGAATGAGTTTGGAAGCGTAGACGGCAGTTTTTCGATTCCGCAAGGGATGCTAAACGGCGATATGACCCTTGTGTTTGAAGGGTATGGAAACACTTCCATACGTGTTGAAGAATACAAACGTCCGACTTTTGAGGTGAAATTTGACCCGATTGAAGGGAATTTTTCCTTTAATCAGCAAGTAACCGTTACTGCCAATGCGAAAGCGTTTGCCGGATATTCAATAGATCAAGCAAGTGTTCAGTATCGGGTGATACGCACCGAACGTTCTCTTTTTTTTAGTCGTTGGTATCCGCCTGCTTCTACGAATCGTGAAATCAGTTCGGGCATTTTGCAAACCGATGAAAACGGAAATGTATCCATCGAATTTACCACGCTTGCCGATGATATAAATACAGAAAAAAAGGTATTAATCTACACGGTTACGGCAGATGTCACCGATGTGAACGGCGAAACGCGAAGTGCAACCATGCATCTGAACGTCAGTGATAAGCCGTTGTTGGTTCAAACCAATCTTCCGGAGCATGTCCTTGCCGGTAAGAAGGATCATTTCACGGTCGAAACAACCAACCTGTCCGGTAATTTTACGCCCGCCTCGGTTACGGTGGAAATCAGCTCGTTGAAATCGCCCGGACGAATCTTTCGTAAACAATTATGGGGCAGCGAAATTGATTTGACGTCTATCTCGAAAGACGATTTTCGGAGATATTTTCCGCTGGATGTTTATATGAATGAAACAAATCCTGAGTTATTTGAGGTCGTGCGAAAAGTGGCAGACTATACCGTCGAAACAACAGAAAACAAAAAGCTGGATTTGTCTTCGTTACAACATTCAGGTTATTATCGCTTGAAACTGACTGCCGACAATCAAAAAGGCGTCGTTGCGGATCATATCCGGTATTTTTATTATACAAGCGACAAGCCCGAAGCCATCAACAATATGGAGCATTGGCTGACAGTTGTAAAAGATACCGGAGAGCCGGGCGAACAAGTTGAATTCCTGATTGCAGGCGGCGAAAATGAATCATACATCTATTGCGAGGTGATACATCAAGCCCGTATCATCGAAGCGAAATGGTTCAAGGCAAGCACCAAACCGATGAAAATCAACTTTCCGATTAAGGAAGAACATCGCGGAGGATTTGATATTCAATTCAATATGGTACAAAATAATCGTTTGTACTCTTTCTCTCGACAAATAGTAGTTCCATTTACCAATAAAATGTTGGAAGTAAAGTTGGCTACATTCCGCGATCAGTTGTTGCCGGGCGAGCAGGAAACGTGGAAAATGTTAGTAAGTCATAAAAAAGGAGAAAAAGAAACGGCTGAAATTGTAGCGTCATTGTATGACGCCTCCTTAGACGCATTCAAGCCGCATGATTGGAGCAATATCATACCTCAGCTTTACCGTCAACAATTCGCTTCGTACACTTATCTGTGGAATTTTGCCGCTATTCACCGGATGGCTGTGTCGTCGTTTGTAAGTAAAGCGAACAGATATGGTTTAGAATATTTTTCCCTTGGTGGAAAAATATTTGCAAATATCAACTGGTTTGATGAGACCTACAAAATGGCTTTTGGAGAAAATACCCGCATGATGCTAAGAAGTCGCCATGCTGTTGTTGAAAGTGCTATGCCTATAACAGCTATGGGTGTTGCAAAAGATTCGGAAAATGTTGCTTTTCAGAAAGTTGCAGAACAGTCAGATGCAGCCGGCAGAGCTTCCGAAGATGATGTGCAATCAGGTTTCGGAACGGCTGCAAACGAACTACCGGAAGTAGATTTAACGACCGTTGCAACGCGAACGAATTTCAACGAAACCGCCTTCTTTTATCCGAAACTGCGCACGAACGAAAACGGCGAAGTCTTGATTGAATTTACGATGCCGGAAGCGCTTACACGCTGGAAATTTTTGAGCTTTGCCCATACAAAAGATTTTAAGGTAGGCAGTTACACAAATGAGTTGATCACACAAAAGCAAGTGGCTATCAGTGCAAATGTCCCGCGTTTCTTCCGCGAAAACGATGTAATTGAGGTGACGGCTAAAGTGAATAACCTGACCGAAAACGACTTGAACGGTCAAGCCCTGCTCCGGCTTTACGACGCCGCCACCATGCAGCCGGTGGACGATATCATCCAATCCGACAAAACCCTGTCATACGATGTGAAAGCAGGCGGAAGTGCAGGATTGCGATGGAAACTAACCATACCTGCAGGAACACAGGCAATAACCTATCAACTTACGGCTCAAGCCGGTACACATACCGATGGCGAAGAAAAAACGGTTCCCGTATTGACAAACTCCATGTTGGTAACCGAAACGCTTCCATTCAGCGTTCGCGCCGGCAAAGAAAAAACATTCACATTAGACAAGCTGATAAACAACCGTTCGAACACCCTCCGCCATCACAGCCTGACGCTGGAATATACCTCCGCTCCGGCATGGTACGCCGTACAGGCATTGCCCTATATCATGGAATATCCATACGAATGTTCCGAGCAAACGTTCTCCCGATATTATGCCAATACGCTTGCAACAACCATCGTCAACCAATCGCCGCGTATCAAACAGATATTTGAATTATGGAACACACAGGACAGTAAAGCGTTGCTGTCCAATCTGGAGAAAAATCAGGAATTGAAGCAAGTGATGCTCGAAGAAACGCCTTGGGTCTTGCAGGCAAAGAACGAAAGCGAACGCAAAAAGCGTATCGGTCTGTTATTTGATTTGAACCGTATGAGTAATGAATTGACGCGCGCCTTTAATCAATTGAACAAAGTACAGAACCCGGACGGCGGTTTCCCATGGTTTGCCGGAAAACCTTCCAACCGGTATATCACCCAACACATTGTCGCCGGTATGGCTCACCTGAAAAAGTTAGGCGCTATGCAGGCAGGCAATGCAGCAGATGCAGACAGGATTGTCAGTCAGGGATTAACCTATTTGGACCGTTGCATGGAAGAAGATTATAATGAATTGATACGACACAAGTCCGACATGGAAAAACAGCAGATCGGTTCCTTGCAGTTGCATTACTTATACGCATGTAGCTTTGGCAGTCACAAGCCCGAAGGAAAACAGAAGGTTGCTTATGATTACTATCTGCATCAAGCCGGACAATATTGGACGAATTTTTCCGTCTTCGAAAAAGCGCTTACCGCACTGGTGCTTCACCGAAACAATCAGCCGGACAAAGCGACGGCCATTATCCGTTCTCTGAAAGAATACGCACAGCAATCCGAAGAAATGGGCATGTACTGGAAAGACAATATCGCCGGATATTTCTGGTATCAAGCGCCAATCGAAACGCAGGCGCTTCTGATTGAAGCATTTAACGAAGTGACAAAAGACACGGAAGCGGTCGAAGAAATGAAAATCTGGTTGCTCCGCAGCAAACAGACAAACGACTGGAAAACAACCAAAGCGACATCCGAAGCGATTTACGCGCTATTGATGACAGGCGGAAATCTGTTAGACGAATCAAAGTTGTTATCCATTGAAATAGCCGGTAAACCCTTGCCGGAAGTCGTCAAGGAAGAAATCAGGCCCGAACCCGGTACAGGTTATGTCAAAACAAGCTGGCACGGCAGCGATATCACGCCTCAGATGGGACGTTTGAAAGTATTCAATCCGAATAACATGGGAATTGCCTGGGGGGGCATGTACTGGCAATATTTCGAACAATTGGACAAAATCACTTCAGCAGAAACGAACCTGCGAATGAACAAACAGTTATTCTTACGAACGCTGACTTCTAAAGGCGAAGAACTTTTATTAATTGAGAATGGAGAATGGAGAATGGAGAATGGGCAGCTTTCTTTGACTCCCGAAAGAAAAGCACAGCAACCAATCAAATTAAAAGTCGGCGATTTGGTACGCGTCCGCATGGAGCTTCGCGCCGACCGCGACTACGAATATGTTCACTTGAAAGACATGCGTGCATCGGGCTTTGAGCCTGTCAGTACCCTTTCCGGTCATCGCTATCAGGATGGTTTGTGGTATTACGAAAGCATAAAAGACGCATCGACCAACTTTTTCATAACGTATTTGCCCAAAGGCACGTATGTATTTGAATACAGTCTCCGCGTCACACACGCCGGCGATTTCTCAAATGGAATCACCACATTCCAATGCATGTACGCACCTGAATTTAGCGCCCACAGCGAAGGAATACGCGTCACAATGGTAGGATCGGAATAATTTCTTTATGGGTTACTCGGAAAAATCGAACTGAAAAGTAAAACCATTTGCAGTGTACAACATGGATGGATTAGCAACATGCAAAGTATCAAACGATTCGGCCTGTATCGTATAATTGATTTCGTCAATATGGATTGGCGCTTCACGTCTCTCAATAAAGAGTGAGTAACACAAAATGACTGCAAAAAAAGTTACTAACAACGGTTTCATATTTACATTGAT
>JAIRJR010000124.1 GCA_031260575.1 Tannerella sp. | reverse complement strand
GGCAGCGTCTTTGTTTCAAGAGCAGCGTGATTTACAAAGGCTTGACGGATGGTTTCTGATCAATGAAATCAGGATGCAGCACGCGTATCTTTTTAAAGACTGCCACCCTGAAATAGCGGCTGCTAAATCATTGGAAAAAGTGATTGAATTGCTACCATTGAGCGTATCGGCAAAAAATGTATTTGCCGGAACACAAAATGATGCTTTCGCTAAAACGTACGCTTTGATTAACCCTACTTTTCGCGTAGAAACATTCGAAGGCTATTGCAATCCGTTGGCGGTTTTCAACGATATTGAGCCTAACGATGAGTTTACAAAGGAACGAATCGAAGCCGTCAAGGCATATTTCGCCCAAACCCCCTTTGTGAAAGAATTGCATGAGGTATACGCCCGAACAGGCGATGAAACGAAGGAAGTAGCCTATTTTGTGGAACAAGTAACAGGGCATACTGTGGCGGATTTCAGGGATATTTTAAGAACCGGTATCGCAGGGCTAATTGCAAAAATCGAAACCAAACTACTGTCTACCAACGATGTTGACAAGAAGCAGGTTTATGAGGCGATGAAAATAGCCTTAAACTGTTCCGTGAAGTTGGCCAACCGCTATGCTGGCATTGTTCGCGAACAGGCTGCATCAGCCGATCCGGAACGAGCCAAAGAACTCCGGTTGCTAGAACAGACATTGCGCAAAGTGCCCGATCACGGCGCAGAAACACTTTTTGAGGCTATTCAATCCTATATCATTGTATGGCAAGTGATGTGTATCGAGCAATCGCCAAATCCTTACGCTTTTTCAGTAGGCAACGTTGACAGAATTTTGGAAGAGTTTCGCGCCAAAGACGGGGTTGGAAGAAAGTTGACAGCATCTTTGTTCAAGCATTTGCTTGTCTTTTTCAACGTGGGCGACCGCAGTTGGGCTATTTCACAAAACCTGTTGCTTGGCGGAAAATCAGCCGGTGGGAAAGATTTGACTAGCGTTATGACTTACTCAGTGATGGACGCCTATAAAGAAACCAATTATCCACAACCTATCCTTTCTGTCAAATTACACCGTGATACTCCTCAACAATTCTATGAGGAGATGGGCGAATTTCTTTTCTCACCCGGCAAATTAACCCCCTCTTTTTTCAACGACGATTCGATTTTTGAGATACTCGCGAATGCGGGAATAGCCGAAAAAGATTTGGAAAACTACGCCGTTGCAGGATGCCAGGAACCATTAATCATGGGCAAAGACAGTGCAAACACTACCAATAGTTGGTTGAATCTCGGCAAAGCGCTTGAACTCACTTTAAACAATGGATGTTCGACCATCACAGGAAAGAAAATCGGATTGGGCTATGACGAACTCGGCTTGGACAGTTCGCAGCCTGCCGAACTGTTGCGCAACATCAAGCCAGCCTTTTACAAACAACTTAATTACCTGACAAGCCGCATGACTGATGCTGCCAACGGGTGTTCAAAAGCTTTATCAAACCTTAAAGTCCCGTTTCTGTCAGCAATTATGGGAGGGATTGAAACAGGAATAGATATGCGCGATAAAACTGTTCAAGGCACAGCATACAATGGTAGCGGGTGCTTAATTCACGGGCTATCGGTAGTTGCCGACTCTTTTACTGCCATCTCCGATCTCTTGAAAATCAGACCGGAAGATTCCGAGAAATTGATACAAGTGTTACAAACTGACTTTAAAGGCAACGAAGATTTACAACAATTCCTGTTGTCGGCGCCTAAATATGGAAATAACGAAAAGCAAGCCGACGATGAAGCCTGTGAGGTTGCACATAAAGTATCGGATATGGTGGCGTCGAAGAAAAATTACCTTGGAAATGCTTTTCGACCGGACTGGAGCACACCTTCGACACATCTCTTATATGGCTATTGGGTAGGGGCTACCCCCGACGGACGGCATGCCCGCCAAATGCTCAACTACGGCATTGATCCGCTCTATGGCGAAGCAAACAATGGACTTGGGTTCAGGATACTCTCTGCGCGCAAACTGCCATTCGGGAAAATGACCGGCGGCTATGCCTCGCATTTGGGCATCGATCCCAAATATTTTCCTGAAAAATCGCTGGAAGAGAAAGGCAAATCATTCTATCAAAAGGTGATAGCTCCGTTGTTCTTTGCCGGAACTGCTGTCGTGAACCCCTTCTATTTGTATGTCAATGTGAATACGCCCGAAATGTTGCAAAAAGTCATGAACGACCCCCAAAAGTATGCACCAAGCGGCGTATACATCATGCGTATCCATGGCACATTTGTGAATTTCCTCGACCTCTCACCGGCTATTCAAAACGACATCATATTAAGATTGGATCTCAAGTCAACAAAAATATAAAAAAACACTACTACTAATAACACTACTGTATGCACTTTATTGGAATTGACATTGGCACAAGTTCTATTTGCGGCGTGGCATATCATGTCGCAGAAAAAACGATTGAATCAATCACTAAAAGCAATCAAGCTTCCATCGAAACAGCCGAAGAATGGGAAAAATTGCAAGATCCGGAACAAATCATCGGAATTGTAATGGATATTATCGGCGAGTATACGACTAAATATCCAGACATCAAAGGTATAGGATTCACAGGACAGATGCATGGGATGTTGTATGTCGACCATGAAGGCAATGCTGTAAGTCCGCTTTACAACTGGCAGGATGGCAGGGCAAACCAGCCCTACAAAGACGGAAAAACATATGCCGAATACCTTAGCACACAAACCGGACATAAGCTGGCTACGGGCTTTGGATTAGTAACCCATTTTTATCATATTACACGTGGGATTGTACCGGCCGGTGCCAACAAGCTATGTACTATCATGGATTATGCTGTGATGAAACTCACCGGTCGAACCACTCCTTTGACAGATTACACGAACGGAGCAAGTCTGGGGTTTTTCGACAATGAAAACCTCGTATTTGACATCCGGTCGTTTGAAACGGTAGGGATCGACCCATCAATCCTTCCTGAAATCAATCAATCTGCTTCGTTTGCCGGCTATTATTCCGGCGACATACCCGTCTTTTCAGCCATTGGCGACAACCAGGCAAGTTTTCTGGGTTCGGTACGCGATATCAATCGGTCGGTTCACGTGACGGTTGGAACAGGCAGCCAGATTTCAATCTATTCCAACAAATATGTGGAAGTGGAATCGGTAGATACAAGACCCTTTCCGGGAGGAGGTTATCTGCTTGTAGGCGCTGCCTTATGCGGAGGAAATTCCTTTAAAATACTCAAAACGTTCTTCGAGAACACATT
>JAIRJR010000096.1 GCA_031260575.1 Tannerella sp. | reverse complement strand
ATGAATTTTGATTAATTGAATTTTCTTACGGTCTTACTATCTTACACGTCTTACGGTCTTACATTTCTTTCAGTCATGAATTTTAAATAATTGAATAATTGAATCAAAAAAATGACTCTATTATTCAATTATTCTGACTTGATTGCCTTCACCGGATCATCACTCGCCACCCGCCAATTCTGGAAAGTCACCGTTGCAACAGTTATTATTCCCACTGCAACAAAGGCCAGCAAATACACCCACCAGAACATCGGCGTTTTGTATGCAAAATTTTCCAACCAGCGTGTAACGGCATACCATGCAAGCGGAGCCGCGATAACAAAGCAAATCATCAATATCCTGAAATAAGCCTTGTTGAACATGATAATGATGCCCATAGTAGATGCCCCAAGCACTTTGCGGATGCCAATCTCTTTGCGCCGGCATTCGCTGTCGAATACGACCAGCCCGAATACGCCAACGATGGATATAAATATGTCAATCAGGCTAAAAAGTGTAATTAATGAACTCAATGATGTTTCCTTTTCATACAGCTGTTGCAGAATTTCATCATAGAAACGGACTTCAAACGGATAATCAGAATTATATTCGGCAAGTGTGGTACGTATATGCGACACTGCCGCGCGAATATTTGTGCCTGCCTTTAGTTTGATCTAGACATATTGGCCAAAATCCCAGCCGCTATTCTCGGTTCCAAACACGGTAAACGCCATCGGTTCAACCGCCGTGCGAAAGGAAGCGATTTTGATATCGGGCATAAAACCTATGATTTCACCGCCATTATCAATATTTGTGTTCAATTCCAGATTGAGCTGTTTTTGCGCTGTTTCGTTAAATATCCACGCGCCATGTTCCGTATTTTCATCCCCTTGCCTGAAATCGCGCCCTTCAGCTACCTCAATGCCCATCACTTTCAGAAATGTGTATTGTATAGGAAGACACTGGAAAGTGACAGGTTCGCCTTTGTATGGTTGTCCCCACTTCATATACGAATCAGCACTTGACAAAAGGGCATGAGCATACGTTACATCCTCAACCCCCGCATACGCTTTGATTTGATTCGTAAACGCATCGCGGCTTTTTTGTATTTGACCCACATTGACCGTAATCAACGCCTCTTTGTCATATCCCAACGACGAAGTTTGCATGAAACGGTTTTGCAGGTACATGAACGAAGCCCCGATAATCAGCGCAATAGAGGCTACGTACTGAATGCCTATCAATGTATTGCGCAATTTCCTTCCTTTTGGCGACAGTGCAAAATTTCCTTTCAATACCAACGCCGGAGCAAATGAAGTCATGTAACGCGACGGATACATGCCTGCAAGTAAGCCGGTGAGTAGCGCAACCAAAGCCGTTCCGCCAACAATCAACGGATGAGCAGCAAGCGATAAATCAGCATCTACCAACTTTGCCAGCGGACTGTTATTAAACAGTAAAACGAGCAAAAGCGCAACAAAGTATGACAGGAAACCGGTAAAAACCGCTTCAAAAAGAAGCGACCTCCGCAACGTACTCTGCCGTGCACCCAGCACACGTTGCGTATTGATACTTTTGACGCGCATTGGCGTGAGCGCCGTACTGAAATTGGTGAAATTGATGGCTGCAATGGCAATAATGACGATGGCAATGGCAAACAAAATCATCAACGTCTGCCGGCCTGCCTTTGGTGTTGAGTCATATTGTACGCCTGTTATAAAATGAATATCCGGTAAAGCTGTAAAACGCAGGAAAAGTCCAATTTCATCCCAGTCAAAGGTAGCGCCTCCACCTCCGAAAGCAGCAGCGAAAGCGGCAGCAACTTCAGCATTTCGTTTGAAATTGTCAAATAACTGAGGCACATTAGCCGCATCATTGACACGGATATAGGTAGTGTAATTCTGATTGCCCCAACTGTCCTTATTTTCATTTTCCGGCATTGGGCGATAAATACAGTTGGTGATAACGGAGTTGGCGGGAAAATCGCGATATATCGCTCCCACCGTTTGATTTCCCCATTCATAAACAAGTTGTTGGCCAACTGCCGACTCATTGCCGAACAGCTTGCGCGAAAGGCTCAACGGGATAAGCACATTATTGGGCGTTTTCAGTGCATCATCGGCGCCTTCCACAATATCAAACGTAAACACATCGGAAAATCCGGGTGATACTTTTAACTGTTTTTCTTTATAAAAATTCCGGACGCCGTTATTTTCCACATGGAAGAAAGCATCTCCGGGCCATATTTCACAAATTGTACCGGCAATAATGTGAGGCGACGATTCGAAAAAATGCTCGGCCATCGGGCGGCTAAGAATAGCAAACACTCCCGCTTGATTGCCAATTTCCACACGGAAAATCTTGTCACTATCTTTATGGAATTTGTCAAAACTATGGTCATAATCCAATTGAATCATGATGACCATAAACGCTGCAAATGCAACCGAAAGCCCCAGAATATTCAGGGACGCCGCCAGTTTGAAACGGCGGACTACACTTAAAAGGTTACGGATAATAGGGTTCATGAATGATGAATTATATTGTTTTATTTATTCCAAAGCATTGTCGGGTACAAAAATACCATAAAAAATCATAATTCAAAAAAAACACCCTCCATGAGCGATAATTCAAAATTTCATGTACCTTTGCAGAGGCATTGAGTAAAAATACTCATCGCATTGAGTAAAATTGCTCAGCATGTTGAGTAAAACAAAAAAACAAAGCAGATAGATGTATCAAAGAGAACAATATCAAATAATTATTGAAAGACTTCGCGAATCGCGAAAGTTTATACAAGTAGTGATGGGGCCACGTCAGATTGGTAAAACTACAGTTGTCAGGCAAGCGCTAAAAGCGTTGAAAAATGAAATCCCTTGTCTGGTATTTTCCGCAGATAATATCCAGGCGACTAAAAATACGTGGATAAGCGATTGTTGGGCGACAGCGCGTGCTCAAATGAAACTCGAAGGAAACAGGGAGTTTATTTTGGCTATCGACGAAATCCAGAAACTCAAGGATTGGAGCGAAGTTGTTAAAAAAGAATGGGATGAGGACAGTTTTAACGGTATCGAACTCAAAGTTATCCTGCTCGGCTCATCGCGCGTCTTGCTGCAAAAAGGCCTTGCCGACTCTCTTGCCGGACGTTTCGAAACCATTAAGATGACGCATTGGAGTTATCCCGAAATGCGAGACGCGTTTGGTATGTCGCTCGATGAGTATATTTATTTTGGAGGTTATCCGGGAGCGGTTGCGTTGATGAAGGATTCCGACAGGTGGAGCAACTATATCCGTGATTCAATCATCGATGCCACAATCAATAAGGATATTCTTCATGATACCGCCATCAGCAAACCTGCGCTCCTGCGACAGACGTTTGAGTTGGGGGCTTCCTATTCGGGGCAAATTGTTTCCTTGACAAAAATGATTGGCTCATTGCAGGATGCCGGAAATACCACCACTTTGTCTGGGTATTTGAATGTACTGAAAGACAGCGGATTGATTGCAGGCATTCAAAAGTTTTCAGTTGACAAAGCAAGGCAAAAGGCAAGTATCCCGAAATTTCAGGTTTTCAACAATGCGCTACGGAATGTCTACTCCGGATATTCTTTTCCTGAACCGATGCGAGAACCAAGAGTTTGGGGACATTTCTTTGAATCGGCTATCGGAGCACATATTGCAAGCAAATCATTGTCTGAGAATTACGAAGTATTCTATTGGCGCGATGGCAATTTGGAGGTTGATTACATCCTCAAAAAAAACAACAAAACAGTTGCTATCGAAGTCAAAAGCAATGCTGATACCACCAATAAAGGCCTTGCTGTATTCAGGGAACGATACAAGCCACACAGTTCATTTGTAGTAGGCAAAGGCGGTATGGATGCGGAGGTGTTTCTGGGAATAAAACCGGGCAAGCTCTTTGAATAACTGAATAATTGAATCACTGAATAACGGATTGATTTTCTTTTCGCGCAAGTCTCCGGACTTGTGCGGTACACATTAGAAATTTGTGACTTCAATTGTATTCTAAAAAGTTACAAACTTCTTCTATTTTTTTGCACAAGCCAGGAGACTTGCACCAATGTGGGGTTGGTTCAATTATTCAGTTATTCAGTTACTCAGTTATTCAGTTACTCAGTTACTCAGTTATTCACTCTTTATCGCCTTCACCGGATCATCACTCGCCACCCGCCAATTCTGGAAAGTCACCGTTGCAACAGTTATTATTCCCACCGCAACAAAGGCCAGCAAATACACCCACCAGTACATCGGCGTTTTGTATGCAAAATTCTCCAACCAGCGCGTAACGGCATACCATGCAAGCGGAGCCGCTACAACAAAACAAATCACTAATATTTTGAAATACGCCTTGTTGAACATGATAATAATACTCATGGTCGATGCCCCAAGCACTTTGCGGATGCCAATCTCTTTCCGACGACACTCACTGTCGAACACCACCAACCCGAATACGCCAACGATAGAAATAAAGATGGCAATCAGGCTAAAGAGTGAAATCAACGAACTCAACGAAGTTTCCTTTTCGTAGAGCCGTTGCAGGACTTCATCAAAAAAACGAACTTCAAACGTATATGCTGCATCAAATTCGGAAAGCGTGGCATGAATATGCGACATTACCGCACGCATATTTGCACCTGCTTTAACCTTTATGTAGGCATGGCTCGGCCGGGTACCCAAATTTTGGATTCCCCACACATAAAATGCCATCGGCTCAACTGCCGTGCGAAAAGATGCAAATTTTACATCGGGCATAAACCCTACAATTTCACCATTATTTACATCGCTCTGGTAGTCAACAATCATTGTGTTAAGTTCCAGGTTGTATCTTTTTTGTGCAGTTTCATTAAATACGAGCACACCACGTTCCGTATTTGCATCTTCTTGCCTGAAATCGCGTCCTTCGGCAAGTTCAATACCCATTACTTTTAGAAATGTGTGATGTACAGGAAAACACTGAAAATGTATCATTTCACCTTTGTAGCGCCTGCCCCACTCCATATATTTGTCGGAAGTAGACAGTAGCGTTTCACCGTATGTAACATCTTCAATCCCGGAATACGACTTGAGTTGATTGGTAAACGCATCCCGATTTCCCTGTATTCTACTGATATTGGTAACAATCAATTCATCCCTGTCATATCCCAAAGGAGAATTTCGCATGAAAAAATTTTGCAAAAACATGAAAGAGGCTCCGATTATCAATGCAAAAGAGGCTACATATTGAATGCCAATCAATGTATTACGCATTTTTTCCCCTTTAGGCGACAATCCGAAACTTCCTTTCAACACCAATGCCGGAGCAAATGAAGTCATATAGCGCGACGGATACAAGCCTGCAAACAAGCCGGTAAACAAAGCAATCAAAGCAGTTCCGCCAACAATCAGTGGTTGAGCCGTGAGCGATAAATCAGCATCTACCAACTTAGCCAGCGGGCTTTCATGAAACAGTGAAACAAGCAAAAGTGCAACAAGGTAAGACAGAAAACTGACGAAAACTGCTTCAAAAACAAGCGAAAAACGCAGGGTGTTTTGTCGGGCGCCTAATACACGTTGCGTATTGATACTTTTGACACGCACGGGCGTGAGCGCCGTACTGAAATTGGTGAAATTGATACCGGCAATCACGACAATCACGATTGCAATGGCAAACAAAATCGACAACGTCTGTCTATTCGATTTTGGCGTAGTGTCCCATTGTACACCCGTCACATAATGTATATCAGGTAAGGCCGTAAGACGCAAATCGTTGCCTGAATTTTCCCAGTCAAAACTTTCTCCCCAAACTGCTTGGGTGTCAAAAGTCCGCTTGAAATTATCAATCAATAGGTGTGCGTTAGGTTTTTGATTTACACGTATATATGTGATATAATTACTGTTTCCCCAACTCCCTTTATTCTCATTCTCCGATAAAGAGAGAAACATGCAATTATTGAAAATTGAGTTGGAAGGAAGATCGCGATATACCGCTCCTACTGTCTGATTTCCCCAACTGTAAATAAGTTGTTGACCAACTGCCGATTCGTTTCCAAATAACTTGCGCGAAAGGCTTAATGGAATAATTGTATTTTGCGGCGTTTTTAGCGCTTCTTCAGTGCCTTCTACAAAATCAAAAGTAAAAACATCGAAAAAATCAGGTGTTACACCTAATGAATTTTCCTCAAAAAAATTACGTTCTCCCTCTTTTTCAATATAAAAAAAAGATTTGAATTCTTGCGACCGGGTAAGCGCGCCCGCAACAATATGAGGCGATGATTCAAAGAAACTTTCGGCAAGCGGTCGGGGAAAAATTGCTTGCCAGGAAGTTCCCCAAGTAAGTTCCACACGGAAAATTTTGTCGCTGTCCTTATGGAACTTGTCAAATCTGTAATCATAATTCAGTTGAATCATGATAATGATAAACGCTGCAAAAGCAACGGAAAGCCCCAGAATATTCAGGGTTGCCGCCAACTTGAAACGGCGGACTACACTCATAAGGTTACGTACAATAGGATTCATAAAAGTTAAATTTGGTTTACTACATATATAATTATAACGTAACAAACTTCAGTTTGCTACATCGAAAAGTAAAAAAAATGATTCAACACCCAAGCACAGTAACATCGCCTTCCTGTTCCCAACTGATTCGTTCGTCCCATGATTTTTGTTTCGTTTCGGGGCGCCGGTCGAAAATTATTAGATAAGCGGGAGCGTTGGGAGCAATTTTGTCGCGGTAGTTTCGGGTTTGCTCCAAACCTTCTTCCCTGACTTCTTGCGGATTGTCGTAAAAACGAATCAATTTGATTTCGATGACATGCCAATGTCCGTTGTATTCGATGCCCAAATCCATACGTCCGCGTCCGGCGGCGCACTCACGTTCGACGTGTCCTCCACCATTGAGTACACGCTGGAGAAATGCCATAAGTAACAAATGTGGAAACGCTTCGGTATAATCAGCCTTCTGTTCCCACAGATCCGCATGTCGCCGCCAAAATTTTTGAAACTCTCTCATCAGTTTGTCCATATCTATGCTTCCGTCGGGCTTCTGCCATTGCCAGGATGGCGGGGGCAATATATCGTGGTAACCCGAATTGAGATGGCGGGTAAGGATTTCTGTGTATATCGGGTTTGAAATAGTCAAACCGGTTTCCGAAGTCCATTGTACCAACCCCAAATCCATCGCCAGCATCACATCGGGGTTGGTACGTCCCAGATTGGGATTGAATTCACCGGTGATAACAGGCTCCACCACACGACGGATGCGCGGGTCTTTCAAGCGTTCGCCCAATGCGTCCAAATGTGTTTCGCGAGCCAAAATCATTTGTTCGCGGGCTTCCTTGATGTGATTGAGTGTCACTGTTTCCACGCTTTCTTGACTGAGGATACGCATGGTTGCCCGCATGAGCAAAGAATTGACAATCCATGGTTGTCCATTGGACTGTTCGTATACATAATCCAGAGCCTCCGGAGTAATTTGCTGTCCGTTTTCAGCAGTACGTTGTGCGAAAAGATGAGCAATGTCTTCCTTATGAAAATTGGACAATACTGCTGAATCGGCCTTAATATTGAACGGTGAACCCGGATTGGGCGGCACACCACCTTTAGAGGCAGTGATGTAGTCTTTCAGGTCGCGCATTCCCACCAATGCTATCGAAACAGGAAATTTGCCGACTCCTCTTCTCGAAAAACCTTCCCTCAGTTGGCGCAAAAAACTGATTAACGCAGCATCCTGTAAAACATCCGTTTCG
>JAIRJR010000075.1 GCA_031260575.1 Tannerella sp. | reverse complement strand
CCTCGTATGTAAAAGACGATAAATTAATTGTAGCAGCTGACATTTCGTACGAGGATTGGTCGAAAGCGCATTTTTTTGATACGAATGAAAATTTCAGAAACCGGGTTAAATTGGTTGTTGGAGGCGAGTATCTGCCAAATAACTTTACAAGGTCGTATTTGAGCCGAGTAAGGTATCGACTTGGAATGCATTACAGTAACTCGTATTTACAGTTTAATGATTCGGGATATAAAGAATACGGGGTGAGTTTCGGAGCGGGCTTCCCTATGATCGTTGATAATCGCTCCTTTATTAATGCTTCTTTAGAATATGTAAGGGTTTCGCCGGAAGCGAAGTCATTGATTAGTGAACAATATTTCCGCTTTACATTATCATTTACTTTCAATGAGTTGTGGTTTTTTAAACAAAAAATGGATTAACTACTTCCGGATGACTGCACTGACTCTTTTCGTATTGGGGTCATGCAACAAAGGGAAAAATGAACTTATAGACTTTGTTTTCGACAACGAAAGCTCTTATACGATGAGCACAACAAATTCTATAAGCTATGTATCTGATACATCGGGAATAACAAGGCAAAAATTAGAAGCAAAAGTTTGGTATTCCTTTGATGAAGCATCCGAGCCTTACTGGTTTTTCCCTGAAAAAATCTATGGCGAACAGTATGATTCTTTGTTAAATGTAGAAGCCACCTTTGAAGCTGATACAGCCTATTATTACTTCAAGAAAAAATTATTGAAATGTATCAACAATGTAAAAGTGATCAATTTGGAAGGCGACCAATTTGAAACCTCCTTATTATTCTATGATGAAAACGAAGGGAAATTCTACTCCGACCAATTTATCCGTATTATTCGAGGAGATTATGTCAACACCGGTATTGGATTCGAATCCAACCATAACTTAACCAAATACCGTATCTTCAAAGCCACTGCCGAAATCCCCTTTCAGGAAAACACCCCGGCTGACACGGTAGCAATAGAAAACCAACATTCCGACTTACCGCCCGGCGAATAATCGCATATTTCGTACAAAGCGTGGTTCAAAAAAAAATCCCCGAAAACTTCTTGCATTTGCTTTTTTTTGTACCTTTGTGCCCTTAAATGAAATAAAAAGAATTAAAACATACAAATGGCAACATTAGAGAAAATCAGAAATCAGGCGGGATTATTGGTCGTTATTGTAGGACTGGCATTGTTTGCGTTTATTATCGGTGACTTTTTAAATTCAGGGTCGACCTATATGAGGCAATCACAAGACCAGGTAGCGAATGTGAATGGAAAGGCAATTCACTATCAGGAATATATGGAAAGGATAGAAGAAATGTCCAAGATTTACAGGATGCAGATGAATTCGGGTAATCTGACAGAAGAACAGACCACACAAATCAGGCAAAACGTGTATGACGGTTTGGTTAATGAGATTGTGCTTTACGGCGCGCTTGAAAAATTGGGAATTACCGTCACACCCGAAGAATTATTCGATATGGTGCAAGGAGAAAATATTTCATCCTTTGTTCAACAATTTCCTTTGTTTACCGATCCTGAAACAGGCGTATTCAATAAGATGAGGGCATTGAATGTTTTAAAAACCATTGAAAACCATCAAAATTACCCGCCGGAACAGAGAGCGGAAATAGAACAGATCCGTGATTATTGGTTATTTTGGGAACGCAATTTGAAAATACAAACTTTGCAAACCAAATATATGGATTTGATGGCTAAAGCGATAGTAGCTAATCCGCTTGAAGCAAAAGATGCATTCGAATCATCACTTGAGAGTTCGGACATGATTTATACGATGCAAGCCTTCGCTACGATTCCGGATTCGGCTGTCAACGTAAGTGAAAATGACATCAAAAAATTATATAATCAACGCCGGGAGCAATTCAAACAAAAAGAAACGGGTATATTCGACTTTATCGCTGTAGATATCCGGCCAAGCCAGGATGATTATGAAAAAGTACAGGCGGATGCTACTAAAATAATGGAAGAGATGGCAACAACAGATCACATCGAAGATATTGTCAATGCGAGTTCGGATGTGCCTTTTTTGGATGCATTTGTTTCGGCAAACGGATTAGATACCGATATGAAAGCATTTGTCGAAACTGCCGCAATAGGTGAAATACAAGGCCCGCTCTTTCGGGAAGACAGTTACAGAATATTCAAGTACATGGAAAAAACGATTGCTTGCGACTCCGTCAATGTGAGCCACATTCTTTTGGCCGACCAAAGCGGGGCGACCACAAAAGAAACTTTGGAAGCTATGGCTGATAGTTTGGTGGGCGTATTAAAAGCCGGGGGGAATTTTGAAGCATTGGCAGCTCAATATTCCGTCGACCAAAGTGGCCGAATGGGAGGCACAATAGGATGGCTTACCGAAACGGAAGCATTGCGTTATTTTGGAGATGATTTTAAAAAGACAGTCTTTTCTGCTTCCCTGAATCAACCGATCATCATGGTAGCTGCATATGGCGTTCATATTCTGAAAGTAACCGAAAAAACAGCCAATGTCCCCAAATACAAAATCGCCTATGTTCATCTTTCTGTTACGCCGAGTTCGAGAACCTACAGTAATCTTTATAACGAATTGAACCAGTTTATTTCAATCAATAATACCATTGAAAAAATGGAAACGGCGGTAACCGATGCAGGGTATGTCCTTAATGCGAACCAGAGAGTCACGGCAACAGACCAATTTGTTGGAGCGGTTACTGACTCGCGACCTGTCGTACGCTGGATTTTCGAGAGTAAAAAACAAGGTGAGATATCTAAAATATTTGAATGTAGAAATCATTTTATCGTTGCTGCCAGAAGAGGAATCGTGAAGGAAGGTTATCAATCGCTTCAATCCGTCACGCCAATATTGAAGAACGAGTTGGCTGCAAAATTGAAAGGCGAAACGATAGCCAAAGAATTGATTGCCAAGAACCTTCGTGTAATCGAAGCATATTCGGAAGCAATGAATAAACAAATCGACACAGTAAGGTATGTTGATTTCACCACACAGCGAATCACAGGAATAGGTATGGAACCCGTATTGAATGCTTCTGTGGTGTTAGCCCCTCTCAATGAGGTAAGTAAACCGGTCGTTGGAAATAATGGCGTATATGTTTTCAGCGTTTTCAATCGCAATAAAAATACAAACGAATATGATGCACAAAGTGAGATAAGCAAGTTGGAATC
The DNA here is from genome assembly GCA_031260575.1 of Tannerella sp. Classification (GTDB taxonomy): domain Bacteria; phylum Bacteroidota; class Bacteroidia; order Bacteroidales; family Tannerellaceae; genus Tannerella. The sequence continues at coordinate 2,469 of JAIRJR010000075.1, read as the reverse complement.
AGCTATTTCTTACCGTGCAGGGTATGTCGCTTTTCAATCTTTGATGGATAAAGCGGAAATTATGGATAACCGGATTCGTTTTGAGTAAACAATTTGAAATAGCATAAGAGATGATGAAAACAAACACTTCATCATCTCTTCTTTTTTATTGATATGGAATCAAAAACCTATCTGTCGGGCATGACAATGGAGGAGCTGAAAGGGGTCGCCGATTTAGCCGGCTTACCTGCTTATGCTTCACGTCAATTAGCAGATTGGCTGTATAAGAAGAAGATAACTTCTATTTCTGAAATGACAAACATATCGGCTTCTAAACGTGATTTTTTAGAAAATCATTATGAAGTTGGCTACTTACCACCGGTCGAAAGGATGGTTTCGTCCGACAAAACGGTCAAATATCTTTTTCTTGTTGCTATGGGGCGGTTTGTCGAAACAGTCTTTATTCCGGCCGATGAACGTGCAACGCTTTGTGTATCATCACAAGTAGGCTGTAAAATGAATTGTAGGTTTTGTATGACCGGAAAACAAGGGTTTGCCGGCGACCTGACTGCAACTGAAATATTGAATCAAATACGGTCGGTTTCCGAATCAGATCAGCTTTCCAATGTGGTATTTATGGGTATGGGTGAGCCATTTGATAATATCGAAGCTCTTTTTAAGGTATTGGAAATCATGACATCATCTTATGGGTTCGGGTGGAGTCCCAAACGGATTACCGTTTCGACCGCAGGTATTTTGAAAGGTTTATTGCGTTTTTTAAATGAAAGTTCATGCAATCTGGCTATCAGTATCCATTCGCCATATCCTGACGAACGCCGTTCGTTGATGCCGATTGAGACCGCAAATCCAATCAAAGATATGATTCAATTGATCCGGCAGTATGACTTTTCACACCAACGGCGCGTTTCGTTCGAATATATCCTGTTTGATAACCTGAACGATTCTGTAAGGCATGCGAAAGATTTGGCTCAATTAATTGCCGGAATTCCCTGCCGTGTAAACTTGATCCATTATCATACAATCCCTGACATACCCTTACAAAAATGCAGCTTGAAAAATATGGAATTATTTCGTGATACGTTGAATAAGAAAGGGATTACATGTACTATCCGAACCTCGCGGGGCGAAGATATTGCAGCCGCTTGCGGTATGTTATCTACAGCGCAAACCGAAAAGAAAAAAGAAAAATATCAATAAATTGTCGTTTTATCGTTAGAAAAGGCTATTTTTGCCAGCATATAACCAAAAAAGTGTAAGAACATATTGATTCATCGATCGGTTTTTGGCTTTTTTTATAAGTAATTAGTGATAACGATTGAAAGTAAAAAATGGATATCAAATGTATTAAAATAGGAATTACGCACGGCGATATGAATGGTATCGGTTATGAGGTAATCTTAAAGACTTTAGCCGACGAACGGCTGATGGAATTCTGTACGCCGATCCTTTTTGGATCACAAAAATTGGCGCTCTATTATCAGAAAGTATTGGATCTCCCCCCCCTTAATTATAAGACCATCAATAGGGCGGAAGAGGCTGTTGAAGGGAAAATCAACTTGATCAATTGTGTGGATGAAAATTTGAAAATTGATTTCGGACGTTCGACACCCGAAGCAGGGATGGCTGCCCGGAAAGCGTTAGAGGCAGCTTCCGCAAGTCTCAAACGAGGAGTAATCCAAGCAATGGTAACTGCACCGATCAATAAATCCAATATTCAACGAAATGACTTTCATTTTCCCGGACACACCGAATACTTGGAAAAGGTATTTGAGGAAGGAGGCAAACCTCAATCAATCATGATCATGACGAGCGAAGCGTTTCGAATCGCGTTTGTCACAGTACACATTCCATTGAATGAAGTGAAAGCCCGGCTAACTCAGGAAGCGATTGTCGACAAACTGACACTTTTTCATACTTCATTGATTCAGGATTTTGGTGTGATCAAACCCTGTATCGCAGTTTTAGCTTTGAATCCTCATGCAGGCGATCAAGGTTTACTGGGTACGGAAGAAGAGTCGGTGATCGCCCCGGCTATTGCCTTGGCTGAAAAAAATGGAATTACTGCTTTCGGTCCGTTTCCCGCCGATGGCTTTTTTGGCACACACGCATATCAAAAATTTGACGGGGTTTTGGCAATGTATCACGACCAGGGTTTGATTCCTTTCAAACTGTTAACGATGGGAAGCGGAGTAAATTACACCGGAGGGTTGCCGGTCGTACGGACATCGCCGGTTCATGGGACGGCATACGATATATCAGGCAGGAATATGGCCTCAGAAGCATCATTCCGGAACGCTCTCTATGTTGCAATTGATATCTACCGGAAACGAAAAAATTATCGGGAAATAACAGCCAATACGCTTCGAAAACATTATTTCGACAAGAGCGGAGACAATGTGAAATTGGACTTGACCGCCGAAGAACCCAACGAATAATAATAACATGTTTAAAAATAAAACCATTGTATAT
>JAIRJR010000030.1 GCA_031260575.1 Tannerella sp. | reverse complement strand
AGGTGATCCTCGCTATTATTGCAAGAATTCCGATTGCCCCGTAAAAACATTTAAGGGGCGTGTTGAAAAACAAGATTTTATGTAAACCAGCATACAACATATCGCTGCTGTGAATCTTTGAAGATACAGTATATTGTAGGTGCATGGTTTGGCAAAAGCATTTTTCAACACGCCCCATATCTATTTCTCAGACATCACGCTCCATACACCAAGTTATCCCAACAAGCGATTACCACGCTGTTTACCAAATATAGAACAGTCGCTGGGGTTGCTCATACGGAAGGCGATGGCAAATCATTTCACGGCCTCCGGCGCTCCATAGCGAGCTGGATGTTAGAAGCAGAAATCCCATTGACAACGATCTCACAGGTGCTTGGGCATCGCAGTATGGATTCCGCAAAGCCATATCTTTCGGTTGACGAGAAAAACCTCAGAAAATGCTCACTTTCCCTTGATGGCATAAACGTTTCAAAGGAGGGATTGGAGTGAAGCCCCTCAAAAGCCACTTTCGGACACACATAGAGGATATGATAACTCATAAAACAGCAATGGGATATTCGGCGTCTACCTACAACCACGCCTTGTGTGCATTTGATCAATATTGCTGTATTCATTTTCCGAACGAAACCATCTTAACAAAGGAGCTCGTTGAAGATTGGGTGAGATTGATTGACAAAGAAACGATAAATTCACTTAATCGCAGACTTGCCACAATCCGTGAGTTTGGCAGGTATCTCCAGAGCGTTGGGCTTCCGGCCTATGTAATGCCGCCTAAAATGACGGCTTCACAAACGCGATACACTCCACATATTTACACGAATCAGGAACTTACCGCTTTTTTTCACGGCGCGGATCATTTTGAAGAAATGGTGAGCGATCCATTAGCGCAATATATAGTTCCAGTAATCTTTCGAGTCATATATTGTTGCGGACTCCGTCCCGCCGAAGGGCGAATGATAAAGACCGAAGATGTTGAACTTAGCACCGGAAAGATATACATCAGGGAGACCAAACGCCACAAAGACCGTGCCGTTGTTCTTTCGGACGATGTATTGTCACTTTGCATCGCATACAATCTGCTTCGCGAAAACATATGCGGTGAAACCGAATATTTTTTCCCTGATAAACATGGGCAAGTGCGGGGGGAACGATGGATAGCGTATCAGTTTCGGAAATGCTGGCGAATTTCAGGAATTACTGAATTTGCATCGCCGTCCCCAAGAATTTATGATTTTCGCCATACGTTTGCCACAAAAAAATTGCATGACTGGATGGATTCGGGAGAAAACTTCTACACGATGCTTCCCTATTTAAGCGCCTATATGGGGCACAGCACTTTTTCCTCTACGGCCTATTATATTCATTTACTGCCAGACCGCCTGAAAAAATCACCGGCAATCCACTGGCAATCCTTCGCGGATTTGCTCCCGGAGGTGTTGCCATGAAAAAGCTGAAGGATGAAAGATTGTTTCGACTTATCCGTAGTTTTCTTACCGTTCATTTGCCTGAACAGCGGGTATGCAGCATAAATACGATTAAATCGTATAAAGAGGCGCTCAACCTTTTGCTTAATTTTCTACAAGCCGAAAAATCAGTTTCGCCATTCGACGTTACATTTAAGATGTTGGATTCATCCATGATACTTGAATTTCTGTCGTGGTTGGAAAAAGAACGTCATTGTGGTATTGCCACAAGAAACCAACGGCTCGCCTGTATCCGGGCTTTTTTTAACTACGCCGGTAAAATGGACGTGTCGCTGATTGAATACCAGAATGACTTGCGAAAAATCCCCATTAAAAAAGGCGGAAACGTCAACGCGGTGGAGTTTATCACAGAAGACGCGTTAAAGGTTTTGCTTGGTGAACCTGATGCCACTACGCCCAAAGGTATGCGCAATTTGTTTTACATGATTTTGCTGTATGACACCGGAGCGAGAAATCGGGAATTACTCGATTTACGCTTGCGGGATATAGATGTCGCGCGCGGGTGTATTCATGTGACCGGCAAAGGAAACAGGAAACGAATAATTCCCATTATGGAAAAGACCGCCGATCATTGTCGAAAATATCTTGCTTTATTCCATGCAAACGAACAGGATGGAAACCAATATTTGTTTTATGTTATTAGGAAAGGGCAAAAACAGCAAATGTCTGATGACAATGTGGCTCGGTTTATCAGGATTTACGGGGAATCGGCTAAAGCGAAATGCCCGGAAATACCGGCAGATATCCACCCTCATCTATTTCGCCATACCCGGGCAATGCACCTTTACCGCGGCGGGATGCCGCTGGCATTACTGTCTGAATGGCTGGGGCATGCTCATCCGGATAGTACGCTAATATATGCCAATGCCGATACAGAAATGAAGCGGATTGCAATCCAAAAGGCCACCGTGTTGTCCAATCCAATATACGCCCATTACGATATGTCCCTTGCATGGAAGAATGACGAAGAACTGCTGCGTGAACTGTATGGCCTGAAATGATGGGTTTATTATCCCGATTTATTTCGGGGAGGTTCTATGTGGTCAATCACTACTCGCACAAATCGGGATAACTCGCTTCTCGGGATAATCGCAATTATTCCGATATCGGAATAATTGCGACGCAAAAGGATATTATGTTGGCATCTATAACGG
>JAIRJR010000025.1 GCA_031260575.1 Tannerella sp. | reverse complement strand
GATACGTGAAGAATTATCAGCCATGAATTACCTGGTCGAAGAATGGGGAGGGAAATATCAGTGCCAGGAAATTTCTGCCAAAAAGGGAATTGGCGTAGAAGTCCTCTTGGAAAAAGTTTTACTCGAAGCCGATATGCTTGAGTTGAAAGCCAATCCGCTTAGGCGGGCTACTGCATCGATCATCGAATCGTCATTGGACAAAGGAAGAGGGTATATGGCTACTGTTCTGATAAGTAACGGAACATTACATCAGGGCGACATCGCATTGGCCGGTACGCACTACGGACGCATAAAGGCAATGTTTAATGAAAGAAACCAACGTGTCGAAAACGCAGGACCATCCGAGCCTGTGCTTATTCTGGGCTTGGATGGAGCTCCGCAAGCCGGAGATATACTGAATGTGCTTGAAACCGAACAGGAAGCTCGCGAAATAGCGAACCGCCGCGAGCAGTTGCAACGCGAGTTGGGATTACGTACACAGAAACGTTTTGGATTAGAAGAATTGGGACGCCGGCGTGCTTTAGGCGATTTCCACGAATTGAAACTCATCGTCAAAGGCGACGTGGACGGATCGGTCGAAGCATTGTCTGACTCATTAATCAAACTCTCTACAGCTGAAATACAAGTAGTCGTGATTCACAAGGCAGTAGGCCAGATTTCAGAGTCGGATATTGATTTGGCTGCTTCGTCCGATGCCATTATCATCGGGTTTCAGGTTCGTCCTGCGGTAGCTGCACGACGGTCAGCCGAGAAAGAAGGTGTTGAAATACGCCTCTATTCCATCATCTACGATGCGATAGAAGAAGTGAAATCGGCGATGGAAGGTATGCTTTCGCCCGAAATCAAAGAAGATGTTACGGGCAATTTGGAAGTGCTACAAGTCTTTAAAATATCTAAAGTCGGTACCATTGCAGGTTGTATCGTCAAGGAAGGTAAGATTAAACGCAGTAACAAAGTACATGTCATTCGCGATGGAATCGTGATTCATACCGGCGAATTAAGCTCATTGAAACGTTTCAAAGACGAAGTAAAAGAAGTCGTAACCGGACAGGATTGCGGTATCTTTATCCACAATTACAATGACATTCAGGAAAAAGATATCATTGAATCATTCGATCAAATACATGTAAAGAAAACACTTTAATGGTGGTTTGTGGTTAATTGTTAGTGATTTATTTATTTTGAAACGCTTATTCGTAATTGAATATATGAACTGGTTGGATATAGCACTTTTTTGTTTGGCGATAGCCGGAATTATCAAAGGCTTTTGCGATGGATTTGTCAGGCAGATTGTTTTCTTTCTGGCGCTGATTGCCGCTATTTATTTATGTTCGCACATCGCAATCAATGTGAGGGAATACGTCATTCAGACAAGATGGTTTTCCGAACCTGTAATTACATATGTAAGTTATATCCTGGCATTTATCTTGATAACCGGAGTGATCACACTTGTCGGATGGATCATTCATAAAATGATCAGTGTGACGCCACTTAGCCTATTGAATCAACTTGCGGGCGCAGGGTTAGGCTTGGTCATTACCCTGCTGTTTATCAGTTTGACTTTAAATATCATGGAAGGATTAGACCGCCGTTCGAACTTAATATCCCGTGAGACCAAAGTGGAATCGCGATTTTATTTTTATGTAAAAGATATTATTCCAAGCATTTATCCATTAGATTTGTATATTTTTGACAACGAAGAAGAAGAAGAATGAAACCCGAACGGCCGAAAAACAATTCAACCAAGACCGGCGGTGTTTTAGATGAAGTCACCAACAGGGATTATAAATACGGTTTTTCGACTGACATCGAAACGGAAATGTTTCGTCGCGGGCTTGATGAAGATATCGTCCGTTCCATCTCTTCCAAGAAAAATGAACCGGCATGGTTGCTTGACTTCCGGTTGAAAGCATTCCGGCATTGGCAAAACATGACGATGCCCACTTGGGCGCATCTGACGATTCCGCCGATCGACTATCAAAATGTAATCTATTTTGCCGCGCCCAAGAAGAAAGCGAATCCGCAAAGCTCTGACGAGATAGACCCTGAATTATTGAAGACATTCCAGAAGTTGGGCATCCCGCTGCATGAGCATAAAATGCTGAGTGGCATGGCGGTAGATGCCGTGATGGATAGTATCTCCATCAAAACAACCTACAAAGATACGTTAGCAGAAAAGGGGATTATCTTCTGTTCATTTAGCGAGGCGGTCGAACACCATCCCGACCTGATTCAAAAATACTTGGGAAGAGTGGTCGGTTACCGCGACAATTTTTTTGCAGCGCTCAATTCAGCTGTTTTTTCAGATGGATCATTTGTGTATATCCCGAAAGGCGTTCGTTGTCCGATGGAGTTGAGCACCTATTTCCGCATCAATGCGGCAAATACCGGACAATTCGAACGGACATTGATTGTGGCCGACGATGAATCGTATGTCAGTTACTTAGAAGGCTGTACGGCGCCCCAACGCGATGAAAACCAACTGCATGCCGCTATTGTTGAAATTATCGCACACGAGCGTGCCGAAGTAAAATATTCGACCGTTCAGAATTGGTATCCGGGAGATAAGAATGGAAAAGGAGGAATCTATAATTTCGTAACAAAAAGAGGGTTATGCAAAGGCGAAGGAAGTAAAATATCCTGGACACAGGTGGAAACCGGTTCGGCGATCACATGGAAATATCCGGGTTGTATTCTTGCGGGCGATCATTCGGTGGGCGAATTTTATTCGGTTGCTGTGACCAACAACTATCAACAAGCCGATACAGGGACAAAAATGATACATATTGGAAAGAATACACGAAGTACGATCGTTTCGAAAGGAATTTCCGCAGGATTCAGTCAAAACAGTTACAGGGGTTTAGTGAAAATTTCCCCGCGTGCGGAAGGCGCTCGTAATCACAGTCAGTGCGACAGTTTATTATTAAGTCCGACGTGTGGCGCACATACATTTCCCTATGCCGATATCCAAAACAAAACGGCGATTGTTGAGCATGAAGCCACAACCAGTAAAATCAACGAAGAACAATTGTTTTATTGTAATCAACGAGGTATTGAAACCGAAAAAGCGATTGCACTGATCGTAAGCGGCTATACACGTGAGGTGATGAATCAATTGCCAATGGAATTTGCAGTGGAAGCGCAAAAATTGCTTCAAATATCATTGGAAGGAAGCGTGGGGTAATTTAATTGAGAATTGAAAATTATGAGTAATGTATTATTAGAAATACGGAATCTGCATGCAGGCATCAACGGCAAGGCGATATTGAAAGGGCTTAATCTGACAGTCAGAGAAGGAGAAGTCCATGCGATTATGGGGCCAAACGGGTCGGGCAAAAGCACGTTGAGTAGTGTTTTGGTCGGTAATCCGGCTTTTAAGGTTACGGAAGGTACAATCCGGTATAAAGGATTTGATCTGTTCATGTTAACGCCCGAAGACCGGAGTCACGAAGGGATTTTTCTGAGTTTCCAATACCCGGTGGAAATACCCGGTGTCAGCATGGTGAATTTCATGCGTGCCGCTGTAAATTCCCATCGTGCCTACAGGAATGAAGCACCTGTCTCGGCAACGGATTTCCTGAAATTGATGCGCGAAAAACGCGAGATTGTTGAGTTGGATAACAAACTTGCCGGACGAAGCGTAAATGAAGGATTTTCAGGTGGAGAAAAGAAGCGGAACGAAATATTTCAAATGGCAATGCTCAATCCTACCTTGGCGATTCTGGACGAGACCGACAGCGGTTTGGATATTGATGCCCTACGAATCGTTGCCAATGGCGTCAATAAATTAAAAACACCCGAAAATGCAGTTATCCTGATAACCCATTACCAACGATTGCTTGATTATGTGAAGCCCGACTTCGTTCACGTACTGAATAAAGGCCGGATTATCAAATCAGCCGGGCCGGAATTGGCGCTTGAATTGGAAGAAAGAGGATACGATTGGGTGAAAGACTTGGATTAGAATTCGGATTTGGATCCTTTATGCCATTTCGTACAACTCAAAATTTTTGGAATCAAGCCTGTTGCTCGTATACGGCTTCCCGGTCCACATCGTCCGGTTTTTCCGGATCGAGGAAATCGGAAAAGAATCAAAACAATAATTCACAGTTCCGGTGAGAGATCTGTCAGGGTTTGTTTTTTTTTGAATCGTCATGGTGTTTCCAAACGATAGCTGACAAATGCAAAGCGTTTGCTGTCTGGAGACCAGGAGTTAACGTTGAGCGTGCCCTGCCCGCCGAACAGCTCAACGATGGTGGTTGCTTTGCCTCCCTCAGCCGGCATCAGGCGCAATATCACATTTTTATTGGCCGGATGGTCGCCGGGCGCCACATCGTCTTTACGGTATGCAATGAGAACCACTTGTTTGCCATCGGGAGAAACGTGAGGAAACCATGAATTAAGATCTTCGTCGAAAGTCATTTGCGTTTGTTCCGATCCGTCGACTTTCATTCGCCAAGCTTGCATCAATCCGGAGCGTACGGAATTAAACCAGATATACTTACTGTCAGGTGAATATTCCGGTCCATCATCAAGTCCTTCAGCTGTTGTCAAACGACGTTCCACACCTCCTTTCAAGGGAACTACATAGACGTCAAAATTGCCGTTCCGCTCGGCGCAATAGGCAATGAAATTATTGTCAGGACTAATCCCATGCAGATAACTTGGTCCGAGTGGAGTCACCAACTGAGGTACACCTCCCTCGAAAGGTAAAACATAGATCCGTGAACGACGGTCTTCGGGCGTACCGGCGCTGATGACAATCAGTTTCCCATCGGCGCTGATGATATGATCATTATTACAGGTTGTAATAAAATCCGTATTGATTTGTACAGGTTCACCCGGATTATCGGGCGAAATTTTGTACAATAGTCCGCCACTATTATAAACCAACCATTTACCGTCGGGCGTCCAATTGGGCGCTTCGATGGAATTATTAAATTCGCGGACAACCTTCCGCGTACCTGAAGTGACGTCGTAAACCTCCAAAAAACTGGTAACTCTCCGGCGGCTATTTTGCTGCGCCACAACCGACACAGACAAAAATGATAGCAGACATAGTGTTAAAAATCTGTATGTCATAATGATATTGTATTAATTTGATGAATAATTGTATGATGATTTCAAGTTATTTGATTTCTTTAAAAACCGTTTTTGAAAAATGAGCCGTTTCAAGTACATCTGCTTCATGCGAGCAAACAAATAATCCGACATAAAATTCGCCGGGAAAATCCATTTCGATTTCAGCGGTTACGGTTTCGGGCACAGTATCAGTTGCTGTTCTCATGCGGATCATCTTACCGGCTTTTTCCAATGTGATATAGTTGCCGTTAGGAGGGCCTTTTATTTCTGCGGTTATTCCGTCTGTCACAGCCCGGTATTGAAGCGAAGTCAAACCATCGCCATGAATGGATATATGTGCACATCTTGATTCGCCTGTAAGCGCATCGCGGATCATGATTCCGATTTTCCGGTGCGCATTGACGCCTACTCCTTCGAAAGCGACTTTCGTTGTTAGGGAGAAATTCCCTTTCACTTTTTTCCACAGATAAGAATGTTGGTCGAAATTGCCCCATACATTCATCCCGCCTCCTGATATCGAATAGGTTTCGGTTGAAGTGTCATAGACAACCGTACCCATTAACTTGACCTGTCCAATATTACTAAAGCCTTCAAACATACCCATGTCAGCCTGTTTTTGTGCCCAAATATTCGAAAAGATCATCATACATGCGAAAATCACCATCGATTTTATTCCGGAAATTGATTTCATATATTGTAAAATTATTTTTTGTTACGACATTGCTGCAATCGCCGCGCCGATCAGATTGGCATTCTGAATACTATATAGCTCTACGTTGATGTCAGTATAACCAAAATCGCAAAGCAGATGATGTACATTTTTCAAGACCATCTCCGAATAGTCTTTTCCGTTTCTGTTATGACTCCAAAACAAACTGCCTTCGGCTGCGAGTAAAATATTTTTAATCGTTTGATCGTGCGACAATAAAGTCAGTATTAATCCTGTAAGTGTGGCGCTCACCAATTGTGCCGATCTTTGATAAATCCAACCCGCTGTTTGAACACATTCATCTTTATACACATCCGGATAATTCAGCATGGTATTGATCATTTTACCGTCACATTTTTCTTCAAATTCAAGTAAGGGATAGACTGATTGTAAGATTCTTCCCAAGTACATACCGGAAACGGCTTTCTCATACCTTTGCTGACCTCCGTTATCCGAATTAATATCAACCATTTCGTCGTATATCGTAAGATGTTGAGGGTGGTAATTTCCCGCTTCCAAATTCACAGGGATCAAACCACTTTCAACGGTTTGTAACTTTTCAATTTTGCTCCGGTTTATAAGACAGGCCATGTTCGTGCCGGTTCCAACAATCAATCCAATATAAGCATCAAAACCGGTTTGACTGAGTCCGGAGAAAAGACTGGCTACCGTATCATTCACAACCTTTATTACATTAATACTTTGATCTTTAATGATACTACTGTTTTTTAGGTAAGTCAATAACGATTCTCCGACAAGTCGACCAATCATGTCAGGCATAAAAATTCCTTTGTTAAATTTGATGATAGTCGCATCGCCGTTCGATTCAGCTATGGTCGGATAAGAGAAACAATATCCAATTCTACTTACTTTCTCAATGTCTTTTAGCTCACCGATTAATGCGGACATTTTGGCGAATAAATCACTTTGGCAAAAACCTGTTATTTCTTTTGCAGATAGCAAAATCTCTCTTACTTCCTGAACAACAGGTTTTTTATTCGAAAACACTACAATAGCAGCACGAAAAAGCGTTCCTCCCCAATCTAATGCCAAAACATATCCGTCTACAATTTCTTTCGGAACGATATAAGTCGGAATACATAAAAGTTGCATACCGTCCTGCCTAAAACCTTCAACGATATTAGACTGAAAATCAAGAGCAATTTCTTTTAGTTTGTACATTTCCATAACACGGATTCGTTTTTATTGTACAAAAGTAGAAAATTAATTCAAAAAAACAATAATGAAACCTTTTTCGCGACTCTATGTTTTATCACAACTTGCAATTCAATACCATCAAATTTCGTGAAGAGGCTTTTCGTTTTCCATCTACAAATACCATCAATCCTTGCCCTTTACTGTATTTAGTCCCTGTTTTGTCATACAGGATGGTTATTTGTTTGCCATGATACATGACATTTTCGAGGCAAAAATAATCCCATACGCCTTCCGGCAAAAGAGGATTGACCGTCAATGTACCGTCTTCCTGCGGTCGCAAACCGATTAATCCGCTAATTATCAAGTCGCAATACGTAGAATGATTATAATCCTTCCCTCTTTCAACTCCTCCCTTTGCATCCGACCAGGCGCCATTTCGCCAGGTTTTCAGTCGTGTACGCGATATCCAGTCGCCTGTAAAAGGATTGATGTTTTCGTCGATCCAAGGAGCTACCGTACCATCATCTTTGGTTAATTGATGGCATTGGGTATATATCTGTAAGAGTTTAAAGTAATCATTTTTAGAAATATAGTTTTGCTTTTGCGTGTTCAGTAGATTGGCTAAGCCGGTCAAGGTAGCAGACGTTGCAAAAGGCCACGATGGTCCATTCCACTGACATTCATGCCCTTCGTACGAAATCTTAAAATCCGGATGGCATTGTTCGGCTGTGGTAGGGCCGTAGGGTGCGAAAAAATGGGTTGGATCCATCAGGTATTTCCATGCACGGGCATACTCTGGGCCTTCAACCAGATTAAAACACCACGGTGTATATCCGTGCAATTCGCGTGTGTTGCAAAGCAGCGCATTTTCGCCGCGGGGCAGCACTTTGAAAAAATCAGCTTCGTTATCCCAAAGAGTATGTAACATGCTGGTTTGTAAACGTACGGATTTCTCGGTAAATATCCGGGCTTCTGAACGTCGAACTAACTGTGCAATGGAGGCAATGGCTTTAGCTTCGGCTGCCATATATGAATTGATGGTGGCGCGATAGCCGCTGCCGCAAATGGAAACTTCCATGCCGTCGCGGTCGTCAATTTGCCAGAACAACCCACGCGAGGCATCATATTTTTCTTTTTCCCATTCCCCGAAATTGGCGATAAGATCCGGCAATAAATCCAGCATAAC
>JAIRJR010000007.1 GCA_031260575.1 Tannerella sp. | reverse complement strand
AACCCCACGCCTTGCCGCCATTTCTCAAAAACTTAATCCACAAGGCTACCACCCCTCCGGGGAGGCAGAAATAAAAAAACGAACCATGAATATAATCCAGTTCCCTCGCTTCGAAAACCCTTGCAGGTATTTTGAAGCGGGCATATTTTGTGAGTTCGTTTTTTTCGTTTTGTAATTATCCGCAATACGGCAAGACGCACTGAAAACCATTAGCCATTATCCCCGAAGAAGAAGAAACTTTATCCCACTTCTGCAAAGCAGAAGCAAGCCACCCTATCGGTAGGCTTGCACTGATAACAAAAAGCCTGATAACAGCTTCGCCCCCCGCACAAGAGCCGCAAATCATTTATTCACAAGTGAAACATTTTTTGAAAGCGGCACTTGTGCGGGGGCATTTCCTGTTGAGAGAAACATTCATCGAGCCAATGACAAATGACTGACAATAAGAGCCATTTCTCTTTTTTTTATATCTTTCTCTATATATTCTTTACTATTTTTCTTTGTCTTTTTTGTCATAAAAAAAATAAAAATAAATAATATAGATAAACAAAGATATGTCCTGATACAATAAAGCATACTCCAGATATATGACAAATAACCGCTGTTTTTCCGCTTTTTAATTGTCATTATGACAAGTCTGATTGTCATGGAAGCATGGAGCGGAATAGATTTTTTTTATAACGGGGGAGCGTGCGTCTCTCAAGTTTTGCCACTTTTCGCAGTTTTCAATTTTTCCTTTTGACAACCGCATTTTTTGAGACTTTTCTTTGAAAATAAAACAACGAAAAAGCATATTTCTGATACATCGTTTATGCTTTAAGTAAGAAATAATATGTTTTCCTTCACCGCCGCTATAGGGGCGCACGGGGGAAACCGCAATGGGTAAAAACGGCAGAGCCGACAATTAACTCTGCCGTAGTAAATCATTTTTGGTTTTCTATCTTACGTACACTGGGCATCAGTATCATCATCGCTCCAAGAATAATTATTACAAAACCAGAAATAATAAACCAGACATTAAATCCAGTTATATCAGCAAAAATACCAGTCACAACAAGTCCGAAAAGCATTGAGAATGATGCGAGACTGCCATAAAGACCGAACACTCTTCCAAGATATTCTGGTTTTACTCTTTCTTGCATTAGGGCAGTTTGCGGCCCCGAATAAAACGGAGAAGCAAACCCAATTAAAAAAGAAAAAACAGCAAAGAAAATAAAACCGTTAGACGGCAACAAGCCTGATGCGAATATTCCAATGCCTATCAATAGCATAGACAGGCTCATGGAAATTCCACGATTTTTGAACCCTCCCCAAACACCAAGTAAAGCACCACCTATCAGCATTCCAAGTGCAAAAACAACTTCAACTATTGATGCTTGTGTTGTTGTACCCCCAAAATGGTCTAAACTCATTAATGGAAAAAGTGCATTCACTGGTGAATACATAATTGACAATCCCATACCAAACCACAAAAGAACAAACAGCCCTTTGTTTTCTTTGAAGATTTTATAACCTTCCTTTATTTCAAAGAAAATACTGGTTTTAACTTCGCCGTCAATTTCCTCAATTTTTGGCGGCTGAGGTATTTTTACAATGGCAACCGTTAATGATGCGAAAACTGCACCAAAAACATCAAGGAAAACCATCCCTCTAACACCCCACAATGGATATAGTATCGCAGCAACTGATGTACCGGCTATAAAACCTAGTGTTTGAACGGTCTGCGTATAACCAGAGCATTTTGTCAAATGTGTTTCTGGAACTATCAGCGGAGTAACCGCACTAATCGCAGGCATATGAAACGCCGTACCAATGCTACGCAAAAAAAGAACTATCAAGACAAGCCATAAGGGAAGGGGTGCGAAAATTGTAAATATGACCAATGAAAGGCTTATAACCGCAATGTAAAGGTCAGCACCAATCATTGTCAGCTTTCTATTCCAGCGGTCAACATATGCACCCGCAAAACTTCCAAGCAATGCCATTGGTAAAAATCCTGCGATAGATGCTATTGATAGAACCAGAGCTGAATTTGTAACTATTGCCAAGTGCCATATAAGCGCCATTTGTAAAATTGCGCTTGTAAAGAATGATACCGCCTGCCCCGACCATAGTATGAAAAACTTGAGTTTCCAATTATTCATTTGTTTCTCCTATATTACAAATGTCGTTTTTTGTGAAAAGCGAGTTATGTAATACGGATGTACCGCAACAAAAACTCGCGGTATTACCAAATTCTGGGTATCATTCGGTCAATCTCCTAAAAATAATTTTAATATAGTATTTTATAATCCTTCATTCATAATAATCAAGCCCTTTAGTTTGTTATTCTAAAACAAAAGCTAAACCCGCAGGGCTAACCCTGTCCAAAAACGAGCATCAGCAGTCCTGCCTTGCTCATAACCCATTTCTTTTAACCGCAAAGATAAAAACCTCTCGCTAACAGCGTGTTCGTTATTTTCATCACACCAGTCTTGATATGCCTTAAACAATTCCCTAATCCGTATCGTCGCTTCCTTTTCCATAACGCAGCACTCCTTCAGGAAGTTTCCGATAACATCCATTTCCCCACG
>JAIRJR010000422.1 GCA_031260575.1 Tannerella sp. | reverse complement strand
TGGAAGACGATGTTTCGTCCGAACATCACACCTATACAAAACCGGAAGAGGTGGTTGATTTTGTTACGAAAACAGGCTGTGATTCATTGGCGATTTCGATTGGCACTTCGCACGGCGCGAATAAATTCAAACCGGAACAATGTACGCGCAACGCCGACGGTATTTTAGTTCCGCCCCCCTTGAGGTTTGATGTACTTGAAGGTTGCGAACAAGAGCTTCCCGGTTTTCCGATCGTATTGCATGGAGCTTCATCCGTACCTCAAGATGAGGTGGAAACCATCAATAAATATGGTGGAGCATTGAAAGATGCTATCGGCATACCTGAAGATGAACTGCGCAGGGCTGCCAAATCGGCGGTATGCAAAATTAATATCGACTCCGATAGCCGTCTGGCGATGACTTCTGCAATTCGCAAGACATTTGCACAAGTCCCTGCCGAGTTCGATCCGCGCAAATATTTGGGGCCGGCTCGCGAAAATGTCAAGAAATTGTACAAACATAAGATTGAGAATGTGCTTGGTTCGGCAGATCAGTTGTAAATCATGACAAAGCTGTCGTAAAAAAACGCAGATGACGCAAAATACGCAAATTTGCGTAAATGATTACCGGATTATAAAAAAAATCCTGATCCTTTGCGACATATTCCCTCCCGCGTTTGCCCCGCGAATGGGTTATCTATGTAAATATCTCCCCGGACTTGGGTGGGAACCGATTGTGATTTCGGAGTATATTCCTCAAAATATTTTTCGGGAATTATCAACATATTGCCCAAACACAACTTTCATAAATTATTATCAACATAATCATGCCGTAGTCCGTACATTCAAATATGCTTTCGTGTTTCTCGCCGACTTTTTTTTCGGCTACAAAGACAGGATGATGACAAAAATCGCCCAACGGCAAATCAAAAGTCATAACATATCCCTGATACTCACCAGTTCACACCGTTTTTTCCCATTACGGACGGCACACACGTTGTCACAAAAAAACAATCTGCCTTTGGTGGTGGATTTAAGGGATATTATTGAGCAATTCCCCGGAAATGAACACATCAGTAAGAAATTCACCGATAGGGTATGGCTCAATCGTATCCTTGCCGGTATATTGACAAAGAAGCTTCTCCGACAACGCAATTTTGTTCTTAAAGATGCCGATGCCGTTACCACTGTTTCACCCTGGCACGTAGCAATGTTGAAACAATTTGCAACGAATGTTCAATTGGTTTATAATGGATTCGACCCTGAATTATTTGTTCATAAGAAGATCATAAACAGCGAGTTTAAAATTACCTATACCGGACGTTTGATGAGCGCCGGACTAAGAGACCCTTCTTTATTGTTTGAAGCCGTATCGAATTTGCATGCATCCAATCAAATAGAACCCCTGACTTTCCGTATTCAATTTTATACGGACGATGAATCCGTAAAAATATTAAGTTCAATGGCGGCGCAATATCATATTTCGAAATATGTGGATTGTTTCGATTATGTTTCAAATCAAAAAATACCGGATATACTGAACGAAAGTTCCGTATTATTGTTGTTGACCAACAAATCAAACGGTGACAAAACGCCTCAAGGGATTATGACGACAAAAATCTTTGAATACATGGCTGTCGAAAAACCTGTTTTATGTGTCAGAAATGATGAAGGTTGCCTCGAAGAAACGATCCGGGAAACCCGCTCAGGTATAGCAGCCGGTCAAGTCGAGCAAGTCGAGCTTTTTCTTATGGAAAAATATGCTGAATGGAAACAGACCGGGTATACACATCAAAAAGTAGACCGGCAAAAGGTTGGACAATTTTCAAGAAGCGAACAGGCAAAGCAATATGCAGGTATATTTCAACGTTTAGTCAAAACATAATCATTACTCAGATGCTTTTTAAGTTCAGATACATCAAAGAATATCCGTTTTCCATAATCATAATATTGGTTATTACCTACTTAACATTGTCACAGCCAATGGAAATCGGGAGGCTTTTATTCAAGGGATGGGATAAATTTGCGCATTTTGCCATGTATGGAACACTATCCGGTGTTTTCTGGATAGAATTTTTACTTAAACACCGGAAAAAACAAGTTAATTATTTGTATGCTATGGTAGGAGGAGTTTTATATCCTGTTTTATTCGGCGGGTTTCTTGAAATTTGTCAACGCTATTTCACGCATTACCGGAGTGGCGACTGGTGGGATTTTTTGTCCAATATGGGAGGGGTCGTTTTGGCGACACTGATTGCCTGGTATGCACTTCGTCCGTGGATAATGAAAAACTCATAGATCATTTCTTACATTATTGAAAAAAATATTATATTTGCGAAATCAAATCTATAACATTATATAAAAAAATAACAGGCTATGAACAATCAAATTTGGTTAATGACGTCTGCTCTCAAGCCATATTCGCTTGAACAGATAATTGAGAAAGCAATCGTAACAGGCGTGCAAGGTTTGGAATTATGTGTATTTCCACAGAGCGGTTCCCGAAGCGACCATGTAGCTACTCACCTTGAATATGAGGGATTTGATCTCGATGATGCAAAACGGTTGATAGCACAATTGAATAACAAAGGACTTCGTTTTTCGATTGGTTCATTCGAAAATATGATCGGAGGTAATCCCGACGACAGGATTGTCAATCAGAACCACATACTTAAACTGATACGGATCGCCTATCTTTGCGGAGGCGACAGCAATGATGTAAAGGTTGGCACATTTGTCGGCTACAACGATGAACTCGGCTTACAGGACGGTGGATTCGAAAAAAATCTGTACGAATACCAACGGGTATTTACGCCAATCATCAAATATGCGGAAGACCTTGGCGTTACGCTAATCTACGAAAATTGTCCGATGGAAGGCTGGCGTGCAAACACATGGCCTTTTACGTATAATAACCTTCCCGGTACATTGGCTGCGCGTAAACTGATGTATGCATTGATACCAAGCCGTGCGCACGGTGAAACCTACGATCCGTCTCACGATATCTGGCAGCATATCAACCCAATAGATGTAATTCGCGCCACCGACTTGAGCCGCCTGCACAGGGTACATGTCAAAGCCACACGGAATTTAACCAATCAATCGAGTATCTACTGGGGCGCCATGTATCCGAAACAATTCGTAAATCCGGAGTTAGCCGAAAAGGCAGGCGTTCCAACGGTAGCGCACGAATGGGACAGGTATCCTTACGAAGCCATGCTTCCCGGGTTTGGAGGTTATGACAGTATGGACTGGCGCGCTTTTCTTGAAGCATTGATGGAGGCGGGCTTCGAAAAACCCTTCGTCATTGAAAACGAAGCCGCCAATTCGGCGCATACCGGCAATATCGGCGCTACCATGCAGGGATTCAAGGCTGCAATGCTATGCCTCGCACCCATCATTTGGTCCCTCAAGGAAAATGAGGGATATGTATATCAAGATACCCGGAAATTGATGTCAGATCCGCCGGTAAAAGACATTCCGGTCATGACGATGGACAAACTGATTGAATAAAAAATGGATCGGAAATTCAAATTCTCTGATGTTCTGCGAACGGCATGGAAAGCCTACATTTCGCAAATCTGGCTGTTAACCGGTCTGGTTATCGGCTTTGTCATTGTCAGTCTGGCATTGATTCTGTTTATTCCTTCACCACTGCAAGGGACTGTCAGCATTTCAGGTATAGCCATTTTATTGCTCGTTTTTATTTTTTCCCAGCTATTTTCGTTGGGTTATACCAAGAATATGTTTCAGGCTTTGGATGGTGAAGAACCTCAATTTTCAGCCTATGGACAGGAGTCGCGAAAAATAATTACCTGGTTGCTCTCCGGTTTAATATATTTGATTATTGTCCTGATCGGGAGCGTTTTTCTGATTGTACCGGGTTTCTATTTCGCAATCCGGCTTCAATTCTTTTCTACCTCCATTGTCGAAGAAGATACCGGAGTGATTACTTCATTGAAACGAAGCTGGGAAATCACAAAAAAACAGGAAGTCCCGTTGCTCCTCTTACTTCTTCTGACCATGGGTATCTGTATTTTGGGATTGGCTTTTTTTGTGGCAGGCATTTTTATTGCAGGCCCTCTTACCGGACTGATATATGTTTATGTGTTTCGTAAACTTACGGATTTTTCGACAGAAGAAGTTCAGATGGAGTAATGAATAGTGATTAATAATTATAAAAAAATATGGCAAATTTATTCAGTGTAAACAACAAAGTGATCATCCTGACCGGAGGATGCGGGATTCTGGGTGGTACGATGGCAAGGCATTTGGCCGATGAGGGCGCTAAGGTGGTTATCCTTGACAGGAATGTAGAGGGCGGAACGCAGCTTGCCCAAGAGATCAAAAGTAATCAAGGAGAAGCGATGTTTTTAGAAACAGACGTTTTAAGTAAAGATGCGCTTCTGCAGAACAAACAAGCGATTATGGAAGCTTATGGCCGAATAGATGTTTTAATCAATCTGGCAGGCGGAAATATGGCGGGAGCAACGATACCGCCTGATAAAACATTCTTCGACCTCGATGTGGAAGCTTTCCGGAAAGTGGTGGATTTGAACTTGTTTGGCACCATTCTCCCGACAATGGTTTTTGCAGAAGTGATGGTTGCGCAAAATAAAGGAAGTATCATTAATATTTCGTCCGAATCGGCGCTTCGTCCGTTGACTCGCGTTGTCGGATACGGATGTGCCAAAGCGGCTATCAACAACTTTACCCAATACATGGCGGGAGAATTAGCGATCAAATTTGGAGAAGGTTTACGTGTGAATGCGATTGCACCTGGATTTTTTCTGACGGAACAAAACCGTGCGTTAATGACAAATCCGGATGGAACGCCAAGCGACCGTTGTCGAACAATCGTGGCGCATACGCCATTTAAGCGTCTGGGCAGAGCTGAAGAATTGTTGGGTACGATTCAATGGTTAGCCAGCGATGCTTCGGCTTTTGTCACCGGAACGGTTACGCCAATTGATGGTGGTTTTGATGCATTTTCAATATGACCCGCACTTGCTCCTGCCGGTAAAGGTAATTTTAAGATAATAAACACGAAATAAACAATATACATAGATATGAAATTAAAGGATAATTATAAATGGTCGTTGGTAGTGCCGACGAGTATGGGAATTCGCATTACGCCGGTTGCCCATGGACAACCCATCCATAAAAGTGATACCCTGTTTATGCAGGCTACAAGCGCCGAATCGAATGTAGCAAGTGTATCGGCTTATTTGGGACTTCCGTGTAAGATATTGACAACCTTCGTAAAAGGGAGTCCGATCGCGCAATTTATCAAAGACAATCTGCACAGTCGCCATTTGGACTTCGAAGGGAAAGAAGTCGAACAGGGCGGACCTTGGGGGTTGCGTCATCAGATTAACATTGCCGACAGCGGTTTCGGCTCCCGTGGGCCCCGTGTGTGGAACGACCGTGCAGGCGAAGTGGGACGCACCTTGAATGTGAACGATTTCGACTTGGATCGTCTCTTTGGCAGTGAAGGCGTGCAGATATTGCATCTTTCGGGTTTGATAGGCGCTTTATCGCCCGAAACAAGCCGTTTTTGCCTGGAATTGGCGCTTGCCGCTAAGCGATATAACACCAAAATTTCGTTCGACCTCAACCACCGCGCTTCGTTCTGGGAAGGCAGGGAACAGGAATTGGGCGGGATATTCAAGGAAATTGCTTCTATATCGGATATATTGATCGGAAATGAAGAAGACTTCCAACTATGTCTCGGCATAAAAGGGCCTGAAGCGGGAGGTAAAGACATTGCAGCTGAAATCGAAAGTTTCAAAGGGATGATCCTGAATGTAAAGCAATCATTTCCAAATGTAACCGTATTTGCCAACACCTTGCGCGAAGTGGTCAGTGTCAATGAACATCTGTGGGGCGCGATTTTATTAGCCGGCGATGAATGGCATGTGATCGAACCGCGTCCAATTACTATACTCGACCGGATTGGCGGAGGCGACGGTTTTGTCGGAGGATTGCTTTATGGCATTCTGAAAGGCTGGGAACCCGAAAAATGGGCTCAATTCGGCTGGGCTACAGGCGCATTAGCCACAACCTTCATTACCGACTACGGACAACCCGCCGATGAAAATCAGGTATGGAGTATCTGGAAAGGGAATGCGAGAGTACTGAGATAGTGGTTAACCATTAATCACTAATTTCATGTTGTATTTTGAAAAAGGCTCTCCCGAATACGCTTTTCGTTCGGAGGAGATAAAAAAGGCGGTTTTTGCCACATTGGATAAATTGGGACCAAAGAAAAAAGTGCTGGCTATTCCCCCCGATTTTACGCGTTTTTATTCGCGGGCTGGCGAGTTGACCCGGTATGTATATGAGTATTATGGTGATCGTCTGACTGATATTCTTCCGGCGCTTGGTACGCATTTTCCTATGACTGAAGAGGAAATCGGGAAGATGTTTCCGGGTGTTCCATTGTCGCTTTTCAAAGTTCATAACTGGCGGGAAGATGTGGTAACAGTAGGTACGGTACCGGGCGAATTTGTGAAAGAAGTTTCGGAGGGCGCTGTTGATTATCCCGTGCCTGTTCAGGTGAACAAACTTTTATTAGAAGGTGGTTACGACTTGATTCTGTCTCTCGGTCAGGTAGTTCCGCACGAAGTAATCGGTATGGCCAACTACAACAAAAACATTTTTGTCGGCGTAGGCGGTGCGGAATGTATCAACAAAAGTCATTTCGTTGGAGCCACGTATGGCATGGAACGTATCATGGGACGGGCTTTAGGACCCGTGAGAAAAGTGCTGAACTATGCTTCGGATAATTTCTCCCAAAACCTTCCCATCGTGTATCTTCAAACGGTTAT
>JAIRJR010000420.1 GCA_031260575.1 Tannerella sp. | reverse complement strand
AATGTGACTGTCAGGGAATATCCCAACTTGAATCACCTGTTTCAGGAATGTGCTACCGGTTCGCCTGCCGAATACGCCATGATCGAACAGACCTTTTCGCCGGATGTGCTTAAAGATATGGTTGATTGGATATTAAGATAAATTTGTATGAAAGAAGAACTCGTATTTACCGAACGTCAGCACTTAAGGCAATGGTGGATAATAGCGCTGATGATACCGATTAACGGTATTATTATTTGCAGATGTATCATGCAACTTGGCTTCGGGAAATCGTTTGGCAACAATCCCATGCCCGATGCAATGCATATCATTGTTACAGTCATTACACTATTGGTGACAGTCTTGCTTTTCTTTATCCGACTGAATACAGTGATTAATAAAGAAGGCGTATATATGCAAATGTTTCCATTTCACCTGCGATATAAATTCACGCCCTGGGATTACATATCCGAGGCTAATGTAATGAAATTTAATTTGATGCACTTCGGTGGATGGGGAATGTGGTTCAAATCCGTCAATCTCGGCGGACACGGTATTCATCATGGAATTGGAAGCACTGCCTACACAATGTCAGGCAATAAAGTGTTGAAATTGGTGTTGCATAACAACAAAAAAATATACATTGGAACACGAATGCCCGAAGAATTGAAGGAGTTTTTAAACAAGTTAGATGCAGAAAGAAAGCAAAAATAAAAGTTTTGTATTGCGTATCGACAGCGATACAATGGAAGCGATTGAGAAATGGGCAGCGGACGAATTTCGCAGCGTCAATGGTCAGATACTCTATTTGCTCGACCAGGCTATAAAAAAAAGCGGCCGCCGGTCGAAAGAGAAAAAAGAAAAATCACCTGATTAAGTGGTTTGTGAAATTTCGTTCAACGATGTTGAGCGGCAATGCAATTGCCGCTCAACGCGGGGCTTACGGAGGGAATTCAAAAATTCAAAGATTCAAAAATTCAATCATTGAATCTTTGAATCCTTGAATCCTTGAATCCTTGAATCTTTGAATGCCGTTCTGAAGGGATTGGGAAATAAAAAGGAATAAGCGTAAAAAAAAACTCACAAGACCACCCTATTTAAAAATAATTACTATTTTTGCAACAATTCCTGTAGATAAAGTGTTTGAAACAGGAAGGACATATTGACAAAGAGCGTTTTTTTAAGGTATTATCCGTACCTCGGATTTCTAGCAAGAATTCTTCTTATGCAGTAGGATAATAGCGACAGAAAACGCTCGCGTCAAGTGTATATGGCCTTTTTTGAGGAAAAATATACATTGGGCGTGAGCGACTGTTACTATTTCACTGCAAAGGTTTGCTAGAGCCTCGAGGTAGGAGAAGACAAAAAACAGTCCTCACGCTTTTTTTATGGGTATAACCGCCGGACGGAGGAGGACACGAAGGCAACAAAATCAATTGAAAATTGAACAGAGAATAGAGAATAATGAACAGTGAACAAAACAAACGGCAACAACCAATCTTTGAATCTTTGAATTATTGAATCTTTGAATCAACAAACAATCTTTACTAACAATTAAACAATTACGCCTATGAAATTTTTCCGGAAAGTATGGCTCAGGCTCAACCTCCTGACCGAGCCGCGCACCATCGAATACGACCGCCTGCCGACCGTGTTGCAACAAGCCTCGATACCGACCATTATCGTGCCTCGACAATGCCCATTACGCAGGCACGACAATGGGCGGTACGCAGGCACGATAAAAAAGCGTTCTTTGACATCCCGGTTTACACGCTTTTTTTGTACGCCCGCACCCGGTGTTCGGCGTCAACAATCATTGAATCATTGAATCATTGAATCCGCCGTTCGGCGGCAACAACCTTTGATTCACTAACCATTAAAATAATTTTCAACTTTCAATTAAAATATGTTTTCCGATCTGACCCTCATCCTTATCAACGTCATCTGCATCTTTTTCCTGATCACGATGCTCATTGTTCTTGCCGCCGCCACCCGCATGAAAGGCGCTGTCGGGTGGACGGCTGCGATTTTCTTTTTGATACACATACCGATAATCCTGGTCAGCCTCATACGTGAGGTAGCGCCCGAATATTGGCTCTATTTCGCGTATCCCGCCTATACGGTCGACATATTGCCCTATCCCGCAATATGGTTTTTCACGCGAAGCCGGATGGACAAATCGTTCCGGCTTCGTCCGCGCGACCTGCTGCATGCCGTTCCGGCGCTGGTTTCGCTCGCGGCACATATCCTTTACTACGCACCCTTATCCGCCGACCGGGTTCAGGCGGAAATAGAATGGATGCAGGCGGGCGGCAAAAACCTGCCCTTGACTATCAACAACATCATTGTTCACCCGACGTTTATTGTTTACACTGCCCTCACCATACGCTATGTATATAAAAGAATGAAATACCTGCGCGATAATTTTTCCGACAGCGACTATATCGAAATCCGCTGGATGCCGCGCTTCATTGCGGTTTACTTCTCTTTGGTATTCATTTCGGCAGTGGGATACACCATAGATCCGAACACCAACGTATGGCTTATCCCGGTAGCGAATACCGTGGGGATGGCCTATCTCGTCTACTGCGTCATCTTCCATTCCACCACCGCCTACATCAACCGCATAGGAGAGGCCCCCTCTAACTCCCCCGAAAGGGGAGAATTGTCCCCCTTCGGGGGAGTTAGAGGGGGCCTTAGTCAGGCTTATATGAAAGAAATCTGCGACCGCGTAATAAACTATCTTACCACTACCGGCGCATACACCAACCCCGCCCTATCCCTTTCCATGCTTTCGGCCGAAACCGGAATAACCAACAAAAACATATCCCGCTCAATCAACAGTTACCTGAAAAAAAACTTTTTCGACCTGATCAATGAAATGCGCGTCGAAAAAGCGAAAGAAGCCTTGTGTTCGCTCGGCGACAACCATACCATCGACAGCGTAGCACACGAATGTGGTTTCCATTCGCGTGCTACTTTTTTTTCCGCTTTCAAGAAAGCAGAGGGCAAAACGCCCACCCAATGGCTGCAAAAAAAATAGAGTTTTTGGAAAGAATTTAAAAAGTTAGTCCAAATGGCATGCTATTTGGACTGATTTTCGCTTACTTTCCCATTTACCAACATTTTTATTACTTTACTTTGCGCACGGTACAAACCGCTCCCCTCTCTTGTGGAGAGGGGCCGGGGGTGAGGTGGTGTTGTCATCCGTGAAACTCCGTGTTACCCATTGTTTGTTAATCGCTTACTATCAACCATTGGGAATAATTCGTAAAATTCGCAGCAGAAACAATTCGTATCATAAACTAATAATTAAACATTTACACCTATGAGAAATTTTAACTTTTTCAAACGAACGAACGTAGAGACGCAATGCATTGCGTCTCTAACGACAACAAAATCCCCCGAACCGTCATTGCAAGGAACGAAGCAATCTAAATTCCTTTCCCTGATGATCGCCGCAATCATGGCGGCAGTATGCCTCCTCGCGGCAATGCCCGCAGCGGCACAATCTACAATTAATGTATCCACGCTGGGCAGTTCGAACATCAACAACTCCGGCGACTCCTGGAATTATATTGCCTCTTCACGAATCATGTACCTGAGGAACCTCGGTAATTTTGCAATTTCGGGAACCAATACAAACCTCAGGATATCGGCCAGGGATGTCCTGGTAACAACGCTGACCAATGTAAATCTTACTGCATCCGGAAGCTATGCTTATCCGCCCTATGACAATGTTTTTACAGTCAGACGCGGTGCGACACTTGAACTAAAGGGAAACAATACTTTTTCTACCAACCAGGGATATGGCTTGGATATTGACGGTGATATGAACATCTACGGCGGCGGCAGTTTGAATGTACATGCCAATAATTACACTGCTATTGATATAAGCAATTATGACTCCGGAAACACCCATACCACATTAAACATAACAGGCAGCGGCACTTCCGTAAACGCATACAGCACTTCCACCTCTGCGACGATAGATTGTAATAATTCTTCTTCCGGCGACTTTACAATCAATATCGGTCCGGGTGCTTCGCTCAGTGCAAGTAATAGTAGCGGCCACCCCGCCTCCTCCGGCATCTTCAACAATGCTCCCCTTACCCTTAACATCGGTT
>JAIRJR010000230.1 GCA_031260575.1 Tannerella sp. | reverse complement strand
AAAGGCATACGAGACAATAAATCAATATAATTCGCCCAGGCCTGTTCGGTTATTTCAGGCGTAGGAATATAAGTGGTGTCTGCAAAATCAAAATGATCCCAATAATGCCTTACAAAATATTCAAGCCGGAGATTCGGATCTGTAATCATGACCGGTATGTCCGGCGGTTTGAATTTTTCGGTTACAACTTTACCGGCGTCATCCTGTTCTGTTTGCCCGGCAGCAGAGTTTCCGGCATTCTTGCATCCGGCCATCCCGATCAGGATGATGATAAACCACACTAATACGACATTACTTTTTTTCATTTCCGTAACCATAGCCATAACCGTATCCATAATTATAGCCTCTGTTTTCCTTTTTTACCGCATTGAGAATCACACCCAAATTCGTCCATTTTTTCTGAAGATACTGGCTTTCAAGGTCAGGCAATAACCTGCGATCGAATTTGCCCGCACGAATGATAAAAATATTCACATCCGTTATGCGGTTTACCACCGAAGCATCAGCCACCAATGCAATCGGAGCGCTATCCAGGATGATAAAATCGTATCGCTTTTTAAGTTCAATGATCAACTCATCCAAGCGGTTACCCAATAACAATTCTGTCGGATTGGGTGCAATAGCGCCGATGCTTATCAGGTCAAGATTTTCGCAAACTGCATTTACATTGATTATATCTTCCAATACAATGGAGTCATCAGATAAATAATGTACGATGCCCAGCTTTTTGTCTTTCTTGAAATTCGCACTCATCGTACCTTTTCTCAAGTCCAAATCCAATAAAATTCCTCTACGGTTGATCTGTACAAGGCTTACAGCCAAGTTTGTTGCGATAAATGTTTTACCGGCGCCCGGAAAAAATGAGATCGTGGATATGACTTTTGATTCTTTTCCACGAAACATATACTGCATATTGGTTCTTAATATACGGAATGCTTCTGTCATCATGCCAAATCCCTGTCCTGAAATGCATACTTGCTGGTTGCTGATTTGCGAATCTACAGGAATTTCGCCGAGGAAGGGTATACTGACTGCACTTTCTATTTCTTTTCGATTATGAATACGGGTATCTAACATTAAAATCAGCAATAAAATAGCAACGGGCACACTGAATCCGAAAGCAGCGCCTAACAACGCATTCTTGTACAGGCTGGGGAATATGTGCGAATTACTTCCCGAAGCCGGATCGACGATTCGCGCATTGTCATCCACCATAGCCTGATTGAGCAAATTCTCTTCCCGTTTATTCAAAAGAAATAAATACAGTTCTTCTTTAATTTTTTGAGTCCTTTCGACTCCAAGCATGACGCGCTGTTTTTCAGGTATGGTCGAAATCTTACTCAGAGCGAGCGCTTCCTGACCGGCGGCAGTCTGCCTCAAAATGTTCAGGCTGGAAATGGCATTGTCCACCGCCCTGATGATATTCTGCCGCATAGCCCGAATCGAACGGTTTGTTTCCTGTACAATCGGATTTTGATCGCTATTCCCTGACTCAACCAACCGGTTTCGTCTCAATACAACGTTGTTATGCTGTGCGATCTGGTTCTCAATATTCACATCCACAAATCCTGTATTGGCCGGTAATAGATCGTTACTGCTGACGTCCTGCAAAAATTGTTTCATTAACCTGACCAAACTCAGTTGGGATTCCAATCCCCTCAAGGTCGCTGCATGTTCCCTGCTGGCCGAGACATACATGCTTGCAGCCATCGTGATATCCAATCCTTCATTTTCATTTCTCAATTTCTCAATATCTGTTTCAATATTCCCAAGGTCACTTTCAATAATTTCCAACCGGCTGTCTATAAACTCGGCGGCAGCTATTGCTGCACTGTTTTTATCTTTTACGGCTTCTTCATTGTATACCGTTACCAGTGTATTCAATACATCTGCTGCGCGTTGGGTGGATTTGTCGGTCAGATTGATGAGCATGATGGCGGCATCTTCTTCCAATTGCCTGGTTTGCAATGAACTCAAGAAAGTATTCACCATGCTTTCCCTGGCATATTTCGTCACCTTGATGGTTTTACCGTACCAATTTGCATGATAATACACAGAGGGAATCACTACGATCGGCCCGATTTGGGTTTGAATGGTATCATTCAGGTTGACCGATATTTTTTCTTTATCCTTCGCACCGTTGATACCGGATATTTCCACATGCCTTTCACTGCGGGGAATGACCGTGATCGCATGGTAGTCGTCAGGATTGGCATCCGGAAATGCAATCTTGATCGGCGACCTCGTATATAATTCGTAAGGCCTCAGTTTTTCCCGCACTTCATAACTCATATCCGCCTGCAAAATATCAATCACGCGGCGCATCAGTTCTTTCGATTTGAATTGAAGCATTTCGCTCGATACATTGACGGGCATCGAAAAACTGTTATACCTGTTTAGACGCATGGTAGACTGAGTATTAGCCGGTGTTTTCACCATAATGGTTATTGAGCGGCTGTAAATAAAAGGCGTTTTACTGTATTTACAGCCATAATAATTACCGAAAATAAACAATGACAATAAAATCCATTTCCAGTGAGATAATAAATACATGAAGATATCCAAAATATTCACTGTTTTTTCATCTGAAGAAAAATGATTCGCTGATTTATTTTGTAAGTCCATAACAATTGATTGTTTAATGAATTTGGATGGATGGTCAACCTATTTTTTAAATGTGTTGATATAAAGTAGCAAGGTAAGCAGGGTTGAACCTACTCCGAATAGAAGTGAATAATATTGCCAGAAACGGTCTTCCCGCATGGTACGCTGCGGCGCTTTAGGCTTAATATACACAATATCATTCTGTTGCAGGTAGAATGTGGGCGAATTGAGTACATCGACCGTATTGATATTATTCATATAAGCCCTTAACCCGTTTTTCTCCTCTCTGATGACCATTACCTCTGCCATCGATGCATTGGCAGTCACTCCGCCCGCCCGAAAAATGGCTTCAAGCAAGGTGATTTTCTCTTCCGATACAGTCATCACACCGGTACCCCCCACTTCACCGATCATCATGATTTTAAAATTCAAGATGTCTACCGTAACCATAGCGTCGGGGACATAGTTACCATCTCTCAGCCGGGCTTTAATCAGGTAGGCCACCTCCGCTTTTGTCCTGCCGGCAACCGGTAATATACCCAGCAATGGAAACTCTATATTCCCTTGACGATCTACGAGGTATCCTCTTTCTTGCGAGGTTGCGCTTGAAGTCGTACTCACATCGCCTTCCTGCGACACCTGGAAACCGCCAAGACCCAAATTAAAAGGAACTGTCAGCGTCGGTGTCATAGAACTGATCACAATCTTCAATCTGTCATCCGGTTGAACCTTCAGCTCCGTTCTCTGAACCATCTGGTACAGGTATTCCGGTCGCATGTCTTTCAAGTAGACCATTTTTTGAGGTATGGCGCATGAGGTTATAATCAAACCTGACAGCCATACTAAAAAAACATTTTTTTTCATCTCTTACTTTTTTTCTGATTTATACTTTTTCAATTTCTTCATAACATAAATATACTGCCTCCTTGTCCGGCAAACAATCCAGACTTCCAACATTTACATTGGCGATAACTTCTTCCATCAGAGTACACATTGCATTGAACAACTGCGAGTTCCATCGCATTGACGAGCAACTTGGCAAAAACGTTACATAAGCTTCCACTCCTTTTAGCCATTTAAACCGGTTGACAGGCGCCTGTTCCAAACGAATCAATGCTTTTAACCTTACTTTACGGTTTTTGTAGCAAGGACATTTTCCGCTCCAGGGTGTGCCATATACAAAAACTCCTCCATCTTCGATATGAATGGCCGGATTATCATCATTCAATAAAGCGGCGCCTTTAATATATTGCAACCATAAAGCGCTGTGCGTACTTTTTCCCGTTCCGCTTTTGCCTAAAAAAGCATATCCTTCTCCATCCTTTTCCACCACCGATGCATGAATCAACAGCGTCCGGTGAAGTACTGCCGATTGGGTAAAAGCAAACATCAGAAACGTCGACAAAACAATACCTGCATATACATCGTTCCAATCTGCATAAACAATAGCCGTCGAGAAATTTTTATCCGACAACATATGATAATGACTCCCATTTTCAATAAACTGAATATCTATCAGATAATGCTGATCTGTTTCCATCAGGCAAAAAGAATGTCCCACCATGCCCGATATTTCATTCAGGACGACAGCCGATTCTTGATTGATACCGATGGGCTGATCTACTACTCGAATTGAACACATTGCGTTGTCAACGCCTGTCGAATCACACTCAAACGGTTTGAATGAAGGCAGTAATGTCTGCCATGCAAAAGCGCCTGCAGGAACGACCAATTGCATCCGGTGGGAGGCAATCCGAAACGAAATACATTCTTCGTCGTGCGACAATCTGATATCATTCTTCATTTTTCCATTTTCTAACTTAACCGGGTAATGTTTTGACATTTTTCTATCACGTAGCGGTCATGTGTCACAAAAATCAGCACCTTATCTTTGCCCTCTCTCAGTATATTGTCGATAATGGCGTTATTCATATCCGAATCCATGGCTGAAGTGGGTTCATCCAGTACCCAGATGGAAGTGTCTTTTTGTAATAATGCCCGTGCGACAGCCAAACGTTGCGCCTGGCCTTCGGAG
This sequence comes from Tannerella sp., assembly GCA_031260575.1. Taxonomy (GTDB): domain Bacteria; phylum Bacteroidota; class Bacteroidia; order Bacteroidales; family Tannerellaceae; genus Tannerella. The sequence goes on along the minus strand of JAIRJR010000230.1, from coordinate 15,005 downwards.
ATACCTATTCCCAATTCTCCAATGACGGTATCAATGCCATTCGGAAGCAAATATACAAATTCCGCCATTGATTTTTCAATGGCATCTTTGATCTGTTCATCTGACGCTTCCGGATTGCTTACGATCAGGTTTTCGCGTATGGTTCCAATAAACATGGTATTTCCCTGCGGTACGTAAGCAATGTTATGGCGCGTATGTTCGGACAAAGTATGATGAACCCCGTCGTTTTCTTGTATCACCGTGATATTTCCGCGATCCGGTTTGACCATGGCAAGAATAAGACGCAATAAGGTGGTCTTCCCTTTGCCCGAAGCTCCCGTTATGGCTGTCGGGACACCCGTCCGACATTCCACGCTAAAGTCGCTGATCACCTCTTTTTCATTATACTTGTATGAGATATGATCTAATTTCAAGGTAAGCGGCAAAGTCAGCTTGATTCGATTGATGCGATCAGCATGTTCGCCTTCGCTTATCTCTAACAACCGTTCAATCGCAACACGAAAACGAATAATAGAAGTAAAAATAGACATCAAGGATAAAACAGGTACCTGTATCCGACCGATCAATTGCAGGAATGCAGCCATCGTACCATACGAAATAACACCTGATTTCAAGCGGAATAACCCCCACAAGAAGGTAAGCAAATATCCGCCATTTAATATTAACTTGAGTAGAACTTGCCTTAGAACCGATAGATTAAGGTGTTGGATTTTGATGCGAAGAAGTGAATGTTGTCCATCTGCATATTTTTTTTCCTTTACTTCTGTTATGGATAAACCCTGAATCAATGAACGGTATTCCATATTTTCCTGCAACAAGTTTCCCAAATGACTTTCTTTTACCTTAATTTCCCTTGTTAAACGTCGTATTCGCCTGAAATAAACCTTGGACAAAGCGAATAAAGGCGATAAAATGATGATCAGTTTGGCCAACTCCGAATCCAACGACCACAATAAAGTAAATGCAGCCAACAATTTAAAACCGGTAAGGATTATCGAAGGAATGGTATATACCAATGTATGAACCACTTCTACACAATCGGATTGAAAGCGAACCATCAAATCGCCCGAAAAGAATTGATTGATTGTTTTCCAGGGAACCCATATCTGTGAATGAGCCAAGTCGTTCTGCAGACGTACGATCATTTTGTTTTTTGTATATTCGCTGATCCACAAGGATATTACGTTCAACAAAACGGAGGCGGTCAGTGATAATAAAATGACTATCAACATCATTTTCAAATTTCCGGGAATAACCTGCAGAACGATATCAATTGCTTGCTTGGAGCAATACACAAAGTACAAAAGCAGTAATGAACTGATGATATCAAGAAGCATGAATAAGGCAATCGACCAGCGGAACCCCTCTGTAATGTACAATATGTACTTGATTCGATTCATATACATGATTTTCATCTTGAAATCTTATTTTTTAAATGTGAAAAAGTGTGAACCAACGGAAACCAGATCGCCTCCCAAGGGGCATATTGGACGTAACGGACAAACCTGACGGACAACTGTAACCATACAAACTTTCTTTTAATCTGCGGCTCGTCTTTTTCTTTCGAAAATGGACTGCCGTAGAATCCAAAATTTCCACTCTTCAAAATATCCATCATCATCCAATCTGCCTTTTGCTTCTTCTTCAATGGAAATGGAAGGTATTCTTCAGGCATTCCCAAATAATTTACCAACAAATTATTAAGTAATTGTACCCAACGGTAAATACCTAATTTGCGATAGATTTGTTGCATTTGTTTTATCTCCGCACATTGATGATAAGCATGGTATACGCGCGCTGAGTCGCATAATTGGCGAAAACTGATTCCGAATGACAACAAATGTTTCAATATGTGAGAGTTAACCGTTAAATGCGACAAAACAGGGGAAGGCAAAAGTACTTTTTTTCCATAAACTTCCAAACAACCGGAATGAATAAACTCCTGATGTTGAAGTTCTTTTAAATATTTGTAAACGAAAGGATTACTGATATCCAATAAATACCGGTGATATTCAATCATAAAATCTTTCAACACAAAACCTGCGCTAAAACCGGCTTGCCTTTCGATTGGTATACCACGCTTACGTACCCGTTCATAAGCCTTTTCAAAAGTCTGTTTATCAGAAAACGACCAGTCAATGTCTCCGCATCTGCGGCGTAACGGGTTGGGATAACAAACCGCAACACCCTGCCCTTTGGTCAAAAATGCCGTTATATGATTTGTCGTAAATTCGTCGTTCATTTCACCGATCACTTTATTCATTTGCTGATTTCTCTTTTCGAGGGCGTCAATTACAACAATCCATCTCAATATCAAATCCTTAGGAGGTAAATGCGCATCCGGTAAACGCAAAATCCCGTCATAAACAATTCCTTCAACCGTTTGTTTACGCGCCAATATATAAACCTTTTCCCACATTTCCGGACTCAACGGGAAACATTCGCTTTCCGGTTCGCGATTCCACAATCCCGACCGGAGCAACGCAAAAAAAGATTTATATAAAGTGTCCATTTTCAATATATTTAATCTACTAAAATCAATCCCCCTTTGATGAGTATATCGATAAAAGCTTTAACATCATTCATTGCCCTCTCCAGATCCACTTCGTAATACTGTTGTACGCGATTGGCGACAAGTTCAACTGTAAAATCCTCGTTTTTAAATTGTTCCCAAATCCAGGCGGAAGTATCATTCAGTGTATACACTTCCGTCAAATTCACTGAATCTTTCTCCGGAACAATGATGATATTTTCGCATCCTATACGGCGTAAAACAAGTTCTTCCTTGATTTTCATTTTTATCTTAATGATTTATTCAATATTTCCATGCTTTTTAATAGTATCCCCCTGAAAGGCATAAGCCCAAACCAACATACAGATGCACAACGCTGTGCGAACGAATCTAATTTCAATACCTTTCCGCTTCTGTATGCTGTACCTGTGATAGCCCAAACATCTCCAACGGTTATCTTTTCCCGATACCTTGAATGAGCGTCGCCCATAAGCCATACATTGTCTTTCTTTTTACGAACAACCCGATGTAACACCATTCTGCCTTCAAAATATGCCAAAACAATTGCACCCCAATGAATGGATTTGCCGTTTACGGCTATCAATTCCACCGCATCTCCATCTGACAAAAAGGGGCGCATACTACTCCCTTTCACAGGAATACGCACCTGCTTTCCTTCGTCCAATAATACTTTCACCGTAGTAAAAAACGATTCATTGGGTAATGTTATTGTTTCATCCAAGCAAATCATGATATAATTTCAAACATTTATTCATCATCTTTTCCTGTGTAAACATCGTCTCGAAGCGATGGCGCGCCCCTACAGATAATTCCGCGTACCGTTCGGGATCGGTCAGGATTCTCTTTATGGCATCAGCCAATGCTTCTGCATTACCCGGTTCCACATTATATCCCGAAACACCGTCGGCGTTCACCCAACTTACACCCGATTCCGCAATACAAGTAGCCACTACCGGTTTCCCACACGACATTGCCTCTATTTGTACGATACCGAAAGCTTCTGTTTTCCATATCGAACTCAGGCAAAACACATCACAAGCCATAAAATAAGCTGCGATTTCATTTTGATCCGGAATAAATCCCAACAATTCCACCTTTGAACATACGCCCAACTTTTCAATCAACCGGCTGAGCGCACCTTTCAACGGTCCGTTGCCTCCGATCAGAATCATGTAATCATCACCTAAATACAATGCTGCATTGATCAGATATTCATATCCTTTGTATTCGACTAAGCGTCCCAGCGAAAAGATTATCTTTTTCCCTTCATATCGTTTTTTGATTCGGGCAATTGAATCCGGGTTTGCTTCTAACGGGTCTATTCCGATGGGTATGTCATCTAATTTCCCCCTGACTTTTTTCAAAAAAGGCGACTGCCGGACATAAACGGGGGTCGTGCCCACAATGATATCTGCCCGCTTGATAAGCCATTGCTGTAATGGCTTGTACAATTTCAATAACATCTTCTGCTTCAAAATATCGCTGTGCCAGTGCAATACAACTTTTCCTTTATATCCGGACAGAAATAGAGCCAAGCAAGCCATCGGATCCGGATGATGAATATGAATGATATCATATTCGCGCCGTATCTTGCGCAGTTTCAGGATCATGGCAGGCGAAATCATCGTTGCGGATATTTTAATCCGGACAGGCATACACAATAGCCGGGCGAACTCATTAAGCTGAATCATTCCGGGGGGGTGTTTCCCGGCCGCAGCGCACAACATGTCGCATGGGATATGCCTGCCGGATAATCCCAAGGTCAGGTCGTACATGACCTTCTCAACGCCCCCCATGACGGGGTAAAATTTTCCAACCTGAAGTATTTTCATGTCAGTAAAATATCAAACAACTCCTGCCACGACCGGGCGACAGGAGGAGGGATTATTGTTTCTTCGGGGGTGGTCAGAAAACTGTCGTCTCCCTGAATTAATCGTTTCATTTTGACAGCCAACTCATTCGGATCGTCCGGATTGAAAAAGGCGACTTTACTGCATCCGCCTGCTGTTTCGCGGGCATAGGGCAAATCCGCCAACAACATGGGCTTTTTATAAGCGGAAAATTCGGTGATGGGCAATCCCCATGTTTCGACTTTCGAAGGGAAGATCAGGCAGTGGCATCGATGATAGAACGCATATAAGGATGGTTTGTCTAAATATCCCGTAAAATGAAGTTGATTGACTGCTTTTCCCCATTTGCGGAATAACCACCCGGCATATCTGTTTTCATTTCCTTTGACGGTGATATACACTTTAAAATTTGAGATACCCTTCTTTTCTTCCAATATCTTGGCTGCTTGACAAATACATTCGAAATTTTTATGACTGTCGGGAGCGGCAGCATATAAAAATGAATAATCACACTGCGCGGTATGATCCGGTTCGGCAATTCCATCCGGTTGATTTTTAAGGATTACCGGAGGAGGCGCTACAATGATGGATTTTTCCTTTAAGCCGAACGAATGAATAAAATCTTGCTTCATCCACTCCTGCTGTACCACGACATATTTATTTTTATCCATGTTTTTCCGGTATATATACTTGGTAAACAATGCAAATAGTACAATTTTAGGGGCAAACCACCATTCCCTCAATTTCCATTTATAATAGGGAAATGAATTATGGCAATAGACCACTCTTCTTTCGGCGACGACATTGGGCGTTGCATCGTGTAAAGAAAGCCACAAATACACGGGCGACAATTGGTTGGCATATTTCTTCATGGTTACATATTCGCACCATAACCTGAAGCCCCAGTTCTTTTTCGGCCATTGCATTTCGATGTATTCAATGTTGGGAAATAACGCCAACTCTTTTCGGTAAATCAATGCGACGATGCGATACGCTCCTGTTTCCGCCAATTCCGACAAATACTGCAAGCAGCCTCGCAGAATGGTAAGTGTACCTCCAACTTTCAAATTCACAGCCGATACAACAATGGTCTTCATGATTTTTTGTCTTTCAAGGTATCAAACAATTTCATCCATCGAGCCATAATGGCAGGCGTCGCATAGCGTTGGGAATTGAGTTTAGCAACCTTTCCCATCTTTTGGCGGAGATTGGGATCAGCCATCAATCGCATCATTCTTTCAGTCAATTCCTTAATATCTCCTTCGGGGACTAAAAAACCATCCTCCCCCTCCGTAATAACGTCTTGGGGGCCGCATTTACATGCAAACGAAACCACCGGCAAACCCACCGACATCGCTTCGATCAACACCATTGGCAACCCTTCATAACGCGAAGACATGACTAAAATCGAAGCGTCTAAATACTCATCCAATATTCCGGTAACACTCTTTTTTAATTCGACTACACCGGTTAGGTTGTATTGCGTAATCAACTTTTCCAGTGCCGGCCGCTGTTCGCCATCTCCAATAATTTTCAACGACCAGTCCGGGAAAAATTCATTGACTATATGCCAAGCCTCAATAAGCCTTTCAAACCCTTTTTGGAAATCAAATCGACCGACAGCAATCACCTGTTTATGATTGAGATTGGCGGAGCAATCCTTCGTCCATTCGGTCATTGCATTTTCGATGACTTCGATATTGGGCAAATCGCCCCAATAACACTTATCTTCATGGGTTAACACAATAAACCGGTCAAACTTCCTGACTGTTTTTTCATCCATCTTACTTCTCAACCAATCCGCCCATTTCCAAACGCCCTTTCGGTCATATTGCAATCTCTTAAATTTGGAAAAGTGAATCTCCAATACTTTTTTGCTGCCATCCCGTATTTTGGTGATAAAAGCTACATCATTGCAAAACATGGAGATGACAATATTCGCCCGCAAGTCAATCAATAATTTTGTCAATCTCCTTTGATGCTTCCATAATTTGAACGGATAATGTAATATTTTATGAATAAATCCTTTACCGTTGTTTTCCGAATAATTGATATCGATATCATACGACTGAATACGGGGCGACAAAGCAAAAAATGGCTTGCGTTGAAGTTGATCGGTTGTAATGATTATCACCTCATAGCCAAGCTCTGCCAAATAATTTGCTTTATTGGCAAGCACCCTTTCCATGCCTCCGGAGTTATATGTTCCGGCTATACAATAAATTATTTTCATCATTTTGCGAAATCACGTTGTATTTTGTTGCCTGCTGATAAGTATCCATACAATAAAACAAGGCATAAATCAAAAAGATGTCAGTAGCTACCTTCAGCCAAAGTAAAAAACCTAAAACACATAAAGCCAAAAAGAATAAACGATATGCATAAATTTTTTTGACAAATACATACGAATTATAGATAAAAAAGAAAGCAAACACGCTAAATCCAATCAGGCCGCAATATAAAATAAAACGGCAATAGCCTATGTCTGTACTGTATATAAAAGAGCCGAAATGCCCTGTACCAATAATCCAACTTCGAGTATCAGTAGGCCAGATCCACATCTCAGTATTCAATTTTGTGGTAGAATCTGTTTCCCACACGCCGGTTTCCATCCAATTAAAAAAACCTTCAAAAGCAAACCTCAATAATTGATATGTCTGCGCATCGCTGTTGTAAAAATAAGTGACGATTATGATACCGATTATGGTTATTACCAGCAATATGCTCCAAGTTTTGATCACACCGATTTTGATCTTTATTTTAAACACCGGCATAAAATACGCCATGGATATCAGCCCCATAGCCATTCCGACCGTTGTTGTCCGTGAAATCATGTTTCCGATGATCGAAATAATAAAAAAGGCAAATACAAGCGACATGATACTCCTTTTTTTTGTTTGTATTTCCGGGTCTTTGAATAGAAGGAATGCGATCATCAGCAGTACAATACTGAAACGGACGCCGGCCGAGTCCAAAGCGGCGCCAATGCCATAGAGTCGCCCGACTTCATTGAAAAATTCTTGCCCTTGCGAAATATAGGTATCTACCAACATTTGAAGGGCCGGGATTCTGTCAATCATTAAAGCCAGCACACATTGCGCCACACAAACACCCGCTAAATAATAGGTCAACAATTGGAAAGTTACTTTTCCATGATACGCCCTCAAAAACACACATACAGCGTAAGCCCCTGTCAACCAAGTTGTAAAGGAAACAAAATAAGTGGCGTACGAATAATCGTCCGTAAGATTATAGTAGGCAGAAAAAAAACAAATCAGCGAAAAGATAAGGGCAATCACTGCGGCACCAAATAAATCAACAGGGCATAAGAGTTGTTTTATCCGTAAACAATGTAAACCAACCAATAAAACCCCCAAAAAACCCAATAACATCTTTGTATTCAATCCGCTGGGAAGAAACGAAAATTCAAAGGAGAAGAAATAACTGCTGACGATAGCTCCTAAAAAGAATATGGTAATAATTCGATTCATTTTCTCAATTGTCTATTCTCATTTGTAAATAACACCATAAATAAACTTAATCACAAATCTGTAATAAAACTTAACGAAGACCCAGTATTTTTTTGTTGCCATCCACTGAATCAAACGAGTGCGTAAAGGTAGTAATTTATTTTGCATTACATACGCATTTGATTCGAAAAACCATCCCGACCATTGATTATAACGCGCTTCGCTGTCAGAAATAAGTAATGGAAGTTTGATATTCAGCTTTAAGAAATGGACGTATGGTTTTAGCTGTTCGTATAGACCGGAACCGGCAATATAGTTTTCCACTTCTTGCACATTGGCTGTAACCTGCCGGATATGATCCGGCGAGTAAACCCGCGTCAACGACTGTGCGTTGGGTACATAATGATAGAAAGGTTTATTCAAAATAGCGACTGTCTTGGCGCTTGCAAACAATTTGATCATCACCATCATATCTTCTCCCATATTCAATCCTTCGATAAAACGGATTCCGTTGTTTTCATAAAGCGACCGGCGAACCATAAAAAGCCATAAATTCCAGCGCATTACGCCTCCCATCAATTTTCGCAAAGCGTCGTCCGGTGTGGTGAAAACCGGTTGTTTCATATATCGCTCATTCTTTTCAAATGACAGATACCAATCGTACCCCACAATATCTGCATTTTTTTGTTCGGCCTCTTGTACCAAACATTCCATTGCATCCGATTCTATCCAATCGTCGGCATCGACATAGTAAATATAGGTTCCGGTTGCCGCTTCCAAACCGGTATTGCGAGCAGCCGCCACTCCCCGGTTTGTTTCGTGATGCAGTATCTTCACTTCAATTCCTGCAGTATGGGTCGCATAAGCAATCGCTTCGTCAATCACGGTTAAACTATTGTCTGTACAACAATCATTCACAAATAATAACTCCACTTTTCCGTATGTTTGTGCAAACAGCGAAGCGATACAACGGGGCAATGTTTTTTCCGCATTATATACCGGAATGATGATGGATATCAATTCGTTGTTTGTCATGTTGTTTTATTTGATTTTACAGGTACGACAGGTTGCATCCTTCCACCACACAGCAAAGAGATAAGGGCGGGAGATAGTTTGCGTAACAGGCTATAGATACCGATACAAATGGCTGCACAGATGCAGGGAATCAAGAAATAAGCAATAATCATGCCGGCAGGACTCTCACTCAGCGAAGATCGGGCAAGGGCACCTTTCAACCAGTTGATGATATAAATCTGATGAATGGCATAAACGAAAAAAGTGGTTACGGACAAACGCAAAAGGATATTTTTAATTCGTTGGCTGCGAATTAACGTATCGAAAATATTTACGCACGCAACCATCAGAATGAGAGCCAACATCCGCATCAGATGAATGTGATGGGGAGAGCCGGTAAAAAATGTAGCAAAGATCAAAAAACAAAAGGCAGCAATTACAGAAGGCCATTTATACCGGCCGCACAATTCCAATATATTGATTTTATTCATCCCAAGATAAACACCTGTTGCATAAAAGAAAATGGCGGTCATACTGAATCCCGGAACACCCGGTTCGAAAGCCCCTAAATAAATAACCATCAGCGCCAAAATGCCGAATACTTTCGTGTATTTGCAAAAATAATAGAAAAGGGGCGTTAAAAGCGTCATACACATCAAATCGCGCAAGAACCAAAAAGAATGCAAAAGCGGATATCCCCAAATTATTTGAAAAAGGGACAAATTTTTAAGTTCTAAGAAATCCGTATCTCCCCCTGTCCGGATAACATTCATCAGGGTACTCTTCATCCATATGATACCCATCAGGAGAACAATCCAAACGAGATAAGGCATTAAAAGAGATTTTGTCCTTTTTTTGATTTTCTTATAGTAAATACCTCCTTCCCACCGGCTCATCCTGTGCACAAAGAAATATCCCGAAATAAGAAAATAAAAAGTAATGTTAAAAGCAGCCAGGTTGTGGGAAATCATTTCCGAGATAAAATGATAACAGTTCCATCCGGACAAATTCAATTCTATCCTTTGCCCTGTCACCGGTAACATGTGGTTGTACAGAACCAAAAGAATTAACGGGAATCGCATGGATTCAATCACAATCGACTGTCGTTGTTCAATGTCCGTCTTCATGCTGTAATAGTATTCAATATATTATTTACCAGAACAATATGGTCACTGCTAAACTTCCGTGCAAACAAAGCATCCGATTGCATGAGTTCATCGAAATCAGAATCCTCAAACGCTTTAAGCTGATTATTTTTCCAATTAATAGCCCTCATACAACCTCGACCGTCACAATGTGTGTCGAATAGCTTGTTTCGGAAAGGGGAAGTCCAACAAATCGTCTGTTTATAAATCTCATCACAACAAAATGTGTGATGATAGGTATTCAATACCTGCTTTCTATGTGTAAGCAAATAGATCACAAAATCGTGAGTTATGCTAACCCACTGGCTTCCTTTTTTAAAAGAAATTCCTCGATTTCGTTTTATTCCCAAAACAATCTGTAGCCGGAGAAACACAAAGCGTAGATATCTTCTACCCTGCGCTTTCCAACCTTTCGACTCTTTAAAATGTTTTGGAAACAAATGGTATCGTTGTACTTTCTGCTCAATGTGTGCCCGTAAATCTCCCTGCGAATAGCCGATAAATTCTTTCCCTTGATGTTTATCACAAAAGTCATGAATATAATCCTGTGATTTAAGCGGCATATCTACGCCCGACAGTAAGTGATAATAATCGTATTTGTCTTGCTTGTGGGCGGCTTCATACAATGCATACTCAGCTTCTACAACGCTCAGGTCGCCCCAACGGACATCTATCCGATCGTCCAAAATATATAGTCGGGCTTGTTTAGTCTGTAAAACAGGTAATTGTTTCGATTTGCAATCGAAATGAATAAAAATATCATTCCGCACATCATCCAAGGCACGAATCAAACATTCCAACACCTCGAATTCATTATGGGCAATAATCAGATAAGCATGTTTCATTGCATCGACTTTATATGATTCAAAATCTGATCAACCACCTTCATATCTTCGCTTCCAAACTTGCGGGCGAACAAACAACCGGAATGAATTAACTCATCAAAATCTTCCATACGGTAGTAACGTGAAGCACTCTTCATAATATCAGTTTTTATCAAGCGATCGCAGTCAATTACATTCCACTTTTCGGAAGTCCACTCTAATTTTGACGGAACAAAAAATTCATCGCCGCAAAAAGAGAAACGATACCGTTTCAGTATTTCATCTTTTCCGGCTATAAGGAAAGCAACACAATGACCGGTTATGCTAACCCAATTAGCGGCTTTCCTGTAAAGGATATTTTTATTTCTATGAATATTGAATATTCGCTGGATTCTAATTCCCAATTTCCAAAACCATTGATCCGGATGTCGAATGATAAATGCAGGATGAGCAAAATTTTTTACAAAAAAATTATACCGTTGTAGTTTCAGGTTTATTTCATAAGCATCTGTGTACATATAAGCCAAAACTTCTCGTTTGTTCATATTTTCAAAAAAACGATGTATATGGTTTTGAGAATACAAAGGCATGTGCGTCCCCGAAATAAGGTGATGGTATGCATATTTCCCTGAACGATAAGCAGCTTCAAAAAGGGCATATTCCGCTTCGATTTGAGACACATGCCCCCAATGTACATTAATCCGGTTTGCGATGATAAATAAGTTCGCATGTTGCATCTCTACTGCCGGAATCTGTTTCACTTTCCGGTCGAAATGAATAAAGACGTCGTTACGCGGGTCATCAATCGCTTGAAGCAATTTTTTCAATACTTCAAATTCGTTATGCGCTATAATTAAGTAAGCATGTTTCATCTTTCTTTCCTGTATTTGAGTTTTCGATACAATGATTGTACTCCGTCCATCAGCGAAGCGCCCACCGCAGTTTTGTAAAATTTGTAAAGATAATACATTTTTTTACTTATCCTTCCTTCGTCCTTTATTTCTTTGGGGAGCCGGTCATAGTACTGCCACCAAACCTTAAACTCAATGGTAAAATGGTTCCAGGGTTTTGCGCCGGTATAATGGATGGTTCCGTGCCGTGCAATCGCTTCCCAATCGTGTTCGGTATAACGCCTAAGAAAGAAATGCTTGTATTGCGGCAGATAAAAAGTACGAATGCAATTATTATAAGGCGGCAAGCCGAGAATCCGGTTTTTACAAACACAATTCAGTACATCCTGATCGGGAAACACAAGATATTCGGCTTTAGATGCTTCGATAAATTGTTCCACCATATTATCTTGGCGCAAAAGCGCCAGATTCATAATCAGAAAACCGGAGTTAATGTATGCCGAAGGGTCGCATCCGATTTTCTTTAGATGTTTTTCCTGAAAATCCAAAGTGGCTTCGAATACAGCGGCTAAATAATGGTCGCCCAATTCTACAGAACGGAAAAGTTTGGCTAAGTCGTTCCGCACCACCACATCGCAATCGATATACATGATTTTATCGTATTCGGGCAACAAATCAGGCAACAGCAAGCGATAAGAAGCAGCGATCGTATATTTCGCATCCACATAAATATCGGAAAGTTTCCCTTGCAGATTGACAAAAGAGAACCGCGCACGTTTGGCGCTTAGCCGTTGAAGTTTTTGCTGCATTCGATTGGGCAATTCCTCGCTCAGCAGGCAAATAACATGAAACTGTTCTTCCTGAGCGGAACTTTCGAAAACGGATAAAAGGCAAGTCGCCGCCGGAATAAAATAGTTCGGCGTAAAAGCAATGACTAAAGGCGTTTCGTTATCAAGCAGTTTCATAAAGGTTTGTTTTATTGTTCAACATTTCTTTCAATCGAAGCATGGCATCTTCTTTGTAATAAGCCATTTTATGAATGGTTATTCGCTCCAAGTCGTTTGCATTGATAAAATCAGCACCACCATTGATTTTCGTTTGCAGAAGATGGGGAATGCAATCGCTCACAACGTGACATTGACTTTGTTTCAATTTGTCGGCAATCAATTCATTATAAAGTATCTGAAAGAAAAAATAATTCAGAACATGATTTTGGGTTTTCCAATAATACAGCAACAGATCAAGCAATGCGGCAACCACCTGATTGTCTTTCTTCGCAAAAAAGATGCTGTTTAATACCCGGACTTTAAAATCGCGATGCCAGCCCCAATAGTAAGCATACGTACTTTCCCAGTAGTTTTTGTGCTCTTCGCCTTCGGAACGCTGATACATAAAATAGTCAAGTTCTCTAAACGATTCGGGAAGTGTGCCGGTTAGCAAGACCGTAGCATCTAACCATACGCCTCCGTAAACATTCAGTAAAGCCACGCGTAGTAAATCCGAAAAAAAAGTACGATTGAATTCAGGGTTTTCCCTTTTCTGCCAAACAAAAGCAGGCAAGTCGATATAGTCGCTTATGTTTTCGTCGTTAAGGCGGATCACCTGATAATCGTCCTTGTATTTATCCACCGAACCGAAACATAGCCGGATGATTTCGGGTAATTCCTGTTCGTTCAATCCCTGCCCCCAGTATTGCCAGATAATTTTATTATCCGGTAATTGTTTTTTGGATTTCAGTGCATATTTTTCAATTTCACCGGCAAAATAGGCATTAATAACCGGATTCCAAAAATTGGCCACTTTCCGGTGTTCTTTCAGGATTTTGTGTTTACGCCAGACTTTCAAATATTTCTGAAAGAGGGGTGAACGGGATATGGTATTCGAAATCGTCATCTTATAGAAAGTTTTTTTACTTTATTTTCTTTATTATTCTGCTAAAAGTGATTAATACAAAAGTCCAAACAACCAAAGCGGAATTTTATGACCAAAACCCATTTCCAAATCGTCAGCTACAACAAAAGAATTGGGAATGTTGGCAATTTGAGAAAAATCTTTACCTTTTCCGCCAACTTCAAAAACATATTGATTATCAACCGCGAAGTCGCCTTTTGTCGCGGCAGAAACTTTGCTGACCACCTTTAACTGATTATGGAAAAACGTCTCACGCAAATTCCCTATGTTAGGATTACGTACACCAAGTGCAAATGCTAAATTCGGATTATCCAAAAATATTTTTTCAGGTTTACTCAAATCGTTAGGATTTTTATCGGCATTGCGCAATAAACCAAGCAGTCGTGCGCGTTCCAACAAAATCAGCGACTTGGGCAAATTGCTGCGTTGCAGTTCTACCTGTCTGCCCAAATCAGTCATATTTGGCGTAAATGGCGTCATTGCAGCAATAATAGCAAGCAAGCGTTTTAACTTCTGAACAGAAACAAATGCAATATTTTCGACAGCCGGTAAATCGGTTTCCAGAACTGCACTGACAGTATTAAGCAGACGCAAATGGTAATTCTGCAAATCCTCTTTATAGTATGGGAAAAAACCGAATTGCAAATACTTGCGAAAAAGAGGCAAAATTTTGATGCCTCGAATTATTTCTGACGCAATAGAGATGTGGTTTTTTACTATTTCATCCAACTTTACCGGCTCTATCTTTTTAATACATTCAAATTCTAAAAATTCGCGAAACGACATTCCAAATAACTCATAACTAATCGCCCTGCGGCTTAAATCAGCATTGCCTTTATAAATATTCAGAATTGAAGAACCTGAAAAAACCACTTTTATTTCGGGATACGAATCGTAAATATTTTTCAATTCCTGCGCCCATGTTTCATAAGGATATTTATGGATTTCATCTATAAATAAATGCGTTATGCCTTCTTGCCAAAGCCGCCTTACGACATCAACAAGCCGGTTGGTGGTAAAATATAAATCATCCAAACTCATGTAAAATGCTTTAGAAGCATCCAGATTCTGCTTAATATACTGCAAAAGCAAAGTTGTTTTACCGGTACCTCTTGCCCCGACAACAGCAAAAAGCCGGTTGTTCCAGTTAATCTGCGGCATCAAATAGCGAACAAAATCATTATTTATTTGCTCTAAGCGATTACGATATGTATTAACCAAGGATTCCATCTAACATTGAATATTTAAAAATGCAAAGTTACATTTTTTTTGTATATTTGAATATGCGTTTTCCAACAAAATGTGTATATTGAAATATACGCCGCTTTGTTATTTTAGATGTATGATATCATTTGAAAGGATTTTTTATAAACAACTTTCTCTTTCGTTGCTAAGTACATGACAAAA
>JAIRJR010000190.1 GCA_031260575.1 Tannerella sp. | reverse complement strand
CTTTTTTGGATTTTCTTGAGCGCCTAACGGGATTCCATTTGCAGAACTATGTGTGACAGGAATAACTAAACCTGCCTTTTGTAGCAGTTCAATACTCTCTTTTATTTGTTTATTAGAATAATGTTCAACTTTGGCATAGTTGAATTTGCTTCCGGATTGATGAACTACCGCTTTGAACGAAGCTGAAATACGTAATTCAGGCACACGCTGCTTATATTTTTCGAAATCGGATTTTAATGAATTTATCAAATCATTCAATGTGTTTTGACAGGCAAGTATATCCCTATTTTCTCCAAACTCAGCAACAACTGCCGGCATACCGCCAAGAACAAGAAACTGCTTCATTCTTTCGAGCGCTTTCTCGTGAAAAACAGGATGTAGCGGATTGGTAGGCGAGGATTGGCAAATTCGATTCCAAAGCAATTCTTCGCCTAAAGCCGACATAAATTCAGAAAAGGCAAAAGGATACATGAACATGGAACTTAGACGTCCAACACCAAAAGACGGTAGCTCTTCCAATGCAAATTCAAGAAGAGAACCGGCAGCAATAACGTGCAACTCAGGAAAATCTTCGTAGAAAAAACGCAATGCAGAGATAGCTCGCGGACATGCCTGTATCTCATCAAAAAAAAGCAATGTCTTGCCAGGCGTGATGATATGGTTGAAATGAACGGATAAATCAGCACAAATTTGCTTGGGTATTAAATCGGAATCGAACAACGAATGCACTGTTTTATTTTGCTCAAAATTAATTTCAAGAAAATATTCAAAATGCTCAGCCAATTTCCTTACCGAGGATGATTTGCCAACCTGTCGCGCTCCACGAAGCAAAACCGGCTTACGGTCTATCCTTTTGCTCCAGTCTAATAAATAATTATCTATTAGACGATTATAGTACTTTCTTTTCATTTTTCAAAACCGAATTATTAATTGTTTTGACAATAATCAAAAGCAAAGATACAGTGTTTTTGACAATAATCAAAACCAAAGTAGTTTTTTTACTTGTTCCTTTGCTTCGCCGGCACCGATTCGGCGCCGGCGAAGCAAAGTGACAAGTAAATGAGAAAGGCAGTTTCACCGATTTGGAAATCGGCGCGAACAGTAATTCATATTACAACAATTATATACTGCAGGCTAAGCGGAAGCCAAGGATGCCGTTACGGTATTCGCTCGAGAAGTGAAAGCGGAACGACACGCGTAAGTTTTTCGAAAGGTCGCCCCAACTGCCGCCACGAATCACGCGGTTATAGCCGGTTG
This sequence comes from Tannerella sp., assembly GCA_031260575.1. Taxonomy (GTDB): domain Bacteria; phylum Bacteroidota; class Bacteroidia; order Bacteroidales; family Tannerellaceae; genus Tannerella. The sequence goes on along the minus strand of JAIRJR010000190.1, from coordinate 24,263 downwards.
AGGGGTCTTGGGGTCTGGTCTGTGCCGTATTGCCATAAGCGCCATACCGGTCATTACACCACTCCGCCACATTGCCGCTCATATCGTAGAGGCCTAACTCGTTCGCTGTTTTGGTACCGACAGGATGGGTCGTGCCACGGCTGTTTTCACTCGACCACGCAATATTGCTTGCCGTATTGCCGGCACTGTACTTGTAGCCTCGGCTGCCGGCGCCACCCCGGGCAGCAAATTCCCATTCCGCTTCGGTGGGCAAGCGATACTGCTTGCCGGTCATACGGTTGAGTTTGGTAATAAATTCCTGTACCTCGTTCCAACTCACCTGCTCTACCGGCAAATTGTCGCCTTTGAAAAAAGAAGGATTATTGCCCATGACCGTCTGCCACTGCTTTTGTGTTACTTCGTGACTGCCGATCAAAAAATTACCTACGGTTACTTGATGCGCCGGTTTTTCAGCATACCCGCAATCATCGCCCTGTTCCGGTGTACAGCCCATCGTGAACGTCCCGCCTTGAACGGCTATCATTTTAATATTCAGCAGATTCGCTGTTTCGGTGAAGTTGGCGAAAGGGATGGAGGGCGATTGAATTTGGGTGGTTGCTGTTTCCTGTTCGGGTAGCTTGATGCTCGCCGTATCGGACGCGGCAACGGATGATGTGCGTTCAGTCTCGCCACTTCCACGATTGAATTGGCACGAGCCGAATATGGATAGCAGCACGATGCCGGCAGTAACAACAGCGATAAGTATCATTTGTGTTTGGCGGCCGGAGGATGGTTGTTGAAATTCCTGTTGAGTCATAGTTTTGGGTATTATTTGCGCTTTTGTTTGCAAATATATCCATATTTTTTATTTCTAATTCAATTTTTAAACAAATATATTGATAAAAAATTTCCATATAATTACTACCTTTGTCGTCGTTTTATGAATTTAACACATGACTGAAAAAACAATTGCAGGCATTCGCAGAGGGAATCAATTTTCTCCGAATCACATTGGAAATGATGCAGCTATCTTCTCGCTGACGACCGATGAACTACGTCGAAAAGGATATATAGTAAACGAATATACAGAGGCCGACTTAATGACAAAAGACATTCGGGAGGATGTGCTATTTTGTATGGTACGTGATTGGTGTTCAATTCGTAAGCTGCAACAATTGGAAGACAGCGGACGGTTGGTGATCAATTCGGGCTATGGCATTGAGAATTGTACGCGCGAAAAGATGACACGTCTGTTTATGGCTACCGGTATTCCCTATCCACGAAGTATCATTCTTCGCACAGACCAAGACCCAACCGCTGCCCTCGAAGAAGCCGGTTTTGAGGATTGTTGGATTAAACGCTTCGATTTTCACGCCATTCATCGCGAAGATGTAACGTATGTCAGGCATTTGGAAGAAGCCAAATCCATTCTCAAAGAATATGCGATCAGGGGAATCTCGACAGCAGTGATCAACGAGCATTTAGTTGGCGATCTGGTAAAATTTTACGGAGTTTCAGGAAGTGATTTTTTCTATTGGTTTTATCCCAACACACTACATAGTAAGTTCGGGCATGAAACGATCAATGGGACTGCTCACGAAATACCATTTGACCAAGAACAATTACACCGGATTTGTAACGATGCTGCCGAGGTTTTGTCTCTACATATCTATGGAGGCGACTGTATCATTGACAAAAACGGCGTGATTCGACTGATTGATTTTAATGACTGGCCGAGTTTCGCTCCCTGCCGCAAGCAGGCGGCGCCCCATATTGCCAAATGTATACAGCAATTAATCGACGGATGATGGAAAAGACGCCGACAAAAATGTCGATGGAATCCACCCTGAAATCGTTGGATACCGAAGAATTTATTGATTTGCATTTTTATCGCCCGATCGGTTATCGTTGGGCATTATTGTTCGAAAAATTGAATATCCCACCTAATGCCGTTACGATATTTGCCATCATCATTGGCATCGCAGCCGGTTTCTGTTTCTTTTATACAAGCCTGACTGTAAATGTTGCAGGGATGATTTTGCTCGTCTGGGCTAACATGTACGACAGCGCCGACGGACAATTAGCCCGCATGACCGGAAAGAAATCGCAACTTGGGCGAACATTGGATGGCCTGTGTGGAGTGGTTTGGTTTGTAGCAATTTATGCCGCTATCTGTTGTCGACTGACCCCCACGTGGGGATACTGGATATGGGTATTGGCGGCTACGACGGGTTTTTTTCATGTAAAACAGACTACAATGGCTGATTATTACCGTAATATACATCTCTTCTTTTTGATAGGCAGCTCCGGCAGCGAATTAAGCGATTCTGCCCAATTAAGAGAAAACACGAAGCAAAAGACCTGGAAACATGATTTCATCAACAAAATATCCGATTTTAATTATATCAGATATACAAAGGATCAGGAATCCATGTCGCCCCGCTTCCGGCAAATGATACATCTCGTCCGGCAAAAATTTCCGGAGGAAGCGCCTGAATGGTTTCGGGCGGCATTCAGGGAGAAAAGCCTTCCGCTGATGAAATACACGAATATACTCTCATTCAACACAAGGGTCATCGCTTTGTTTGTTTTGTTGTTTATCAATCTCCCCTGGCTTTATTTTATTTTTGAGTTGACCGTCATGAACGCCATTCTTATTTATATGATAGTCAGTCATGAAAGGATATGTACGGACTTTACCATACAATTATCAACTGAACCATCATGATTGATACGGGCAGGATTCGCGGGGTGATTTTCGACTATGGTGGTACGATCGACAGCAACGGCGTTCACTGGGCAGAAGTGATCCGGCAAGCCTATCAATCGGTAAACGTACCGGTTACGAAAGAAGAATTTCGCGCAGCATACATACATGGCGAACGAACATTGGGTAAAAACCCAATCATCAAACCCCATCATACCTTTTTGGATATGTTGCAATTGAAAATAGATATTCAGATGGAGAGCCTCCCCGGATCCTTCAATTTCGACGTTTCCATGAAACATCAAATTGCACATTTCTGTTACGGCTATGCCCGCACATCAATCGCCAAGGCGCGTCTGGTAATTGAATGGATGTCAGGGATGTATCCATTGGCATTGGTTTCAAATTTTTACGGAAATATAGCTGCTGTATTAAGCGATTTCGGGATTGATCATTTTTTCCCCGTGATCATCGAATCGGCAGTCGTCGGAGTTCGCAAACCCGACCCGCAGATTTTCCGTCTCGGCGTTGAAGCCTTGGGAATGAAGGCAGACGAAGTGGTGGTGATCGGCGATTCGTACGACAAAGACATCGTTCCTGCCCAAACAGCCGGATGTCAAACCATCTGGCTGAAAAACACCGGATGGAGTGAATACACAGGCAATGAAACAGCCGATCTGATCATCTCCGATTTCGCAGAATTACGACAATTGTAAATAGGAACTTTATGCCATGGGCAGCTTGCGAAGCAATCCGGAAATATTGAACATCAAATTATTAACATCATATGAAAAAAGCATTTATTACAGGAGCCACAGCGGGTATTGGCAAAGCGATTGCCCTGCGGTTGGCCAAGGAAAACTACGCACTGATACTGACCGGCAGGAGGGCTGAGCGTTTGGAGGCGTTGAAGGAAGAACTTGAACGCGATTATCATAGCAAAGTCCATACGCTTTGCTTCGATGTGAGGGTATTTGATCAGGTAGAACAAGCCGTAGCTTCACTACCGGACGAATGGAAAACGATTGATATTCTGGTGAATAATGCCGGATTAGCCGCAGGACTCGACCCTATTCACACGGCGTTGGTCAGCGATTGGGATCAGATGATCGATACGAATATCAAGGGATTATTGTATGTCACACGCGTCGTTGCGCCCGGAATGCTTGCCCGTAAGTCGGGGCATATCATCAATTTAGGGTCGATTGCCGGTAGGGCAAACTATCCGAGTGGATCAGTGTATTGTGCCACAAAACATGCAGTGAAGGTGTTGAGTGAAGGGATGAGAATGGATTTCTTGCCTTACGGCATTCGCGTGACGGAAATTGCACCGGGCGCAGTGGAGACAGAATTTTCGATTGTTCGTTTCAAGGGTGACAAGCAACGCGCCGGTCAGGTATACATGGGTTTCAATCCTTTGGTTGCCGAGGACATTGCCGAAGCTGTTTATTGTGCCATCTCGCAATCACCCCATATCAATCTCCAGGAAATCGTGATCATGCCCACAGCTCAAGCCTCTCCGACGCTCATACACAGAGAAATTCGATAAGTATTCGGATATCAAATATTGAGCGGTAATTGCATTTCCGCTCAATAAAATTGTGATGTTGACACATGTACATGAAAATGTGACGTGTATCATTTCTTCGAAAAGGTTTTGTCTTTAGCGCATTTTAGCACCCTTTGTGATGCGTTTATACGGCGTTTGCTGCCCTTTCAGAAAACCTGAATTTTCGTAAATACGCGGCCCAATCAATAGTTTATTCACATACACAAAATCGCCGGGTAGAATCGTCGGCCCCATCGAGTCGGTCGGGACTTTGAATGAGGCGAATAGAAACGCTTGCATAGCAATGGCAAGCGCTAAGGTTAGAACAACAAGGGATAAGCCCTTGAAGATTTTTTTAGTTAGTTTGTTTAGTGGCAATCTGCGTTAAATTATCTCTTTCATTTTATTTTATTTCATATCTAATAACCAGCGCATTGCTTTCCGCGTCAATTTGCTTGATTATATTCGCTAACAAGTGTTGGTATTCAAAATTTCCATCATTCATTATCCTACTTTCCTCAAATAATTCGATAAAACGGTAAGCCTCAATAGCAATATATAAATATTTCTCATCAATAAATATTGGCAAACAATCATAGCCGGTTTTTTGTATTACACCCGGAAAAAGAAAATCATCTTCAAATTTATCAAAATGAAATTGCTTATTATCAATTTTTGATAACCAAAAAAATGGTCGCTTAGCTTGAAAAGTATATGCAAAAAACAAAAAACTGTTTCCTTCACGATAACCGTCAATACGGGATGCATAAGACGAACTCCACAAATTTTCCATAAACAAATTCAAATTGGTATGATTTTTCGTGAAATTTTTTGGCAAATTATGTTTGCCGAAATCTATTCTCAAGCGAGGTTTTTCCTCATTATTTTCAAGTTGATATACGATATTAGAAAATGAATGCGAAAAAGAAAGCGTATCCTTAAAAAAAGAGAAATTCGTGTATTCTAATACACTCAAATAGGCTACAGTTTGTTCTTGCTTTAAATACTTTTGGTCGATAGAGCTATTCTTTTCATTCCAAACGTTTACTCTGTATCCTGATTGAGGGTTGATATAATGTCCTGAGTTTAAATAAATCTCATCATTTATTTTAAAGAGATTAAATGATACTAAGTCGTGACGGATTGCTTTAATAAATTCCCCTTGACTGTCATATCGAATCATTTTTCGTCCTTGACTATCATTTATTAAGATATTATCGTTATCTTCCACAAGGAAATCGGATATTTCTATGTATTCTCCAGGCCCAATACCTATTTTTGATAAGTACAAAACTAAATTACCGGTTATGTCAAAAACAATTATTGCGTTTTTTGAAAGTAAATAAAAACGATTGTTTTTTACAAGCAATTTTTTGGGTTTTGTATAGACAATATCATTTGTGTTGAAATTTAATACTTCTGCCTTTGAAAATATTTGAGATAGCTTGATTTGCCCTGATTTAGTAGGTAAAAGCTCTATTGTTTTGGACTGTTTTTCTTCTTTTGTATTTTTTTTACAGCCTAATATCAATAAACAATTAAGAGTTAAAATAATTAGCAATACACACGAAAATTTATTCATTACATTCATTATTGTTTTAATCATTTAATTTTAGGACACTTTCAATTGTTGTTCAATTTCTTTCCTCAATTGCGGTTCCAACCCCAATTTTTCGGCCAGTGAATTGAGGTATGTCTTTTCGCGCTCGTTTTGTTCGTCGATGACCAACAAACTGACAAGATAGATTTCCGAAGCCATTTCGGGCGAGGTGGCCATCGAGGCTACTTTATTAATGTCAAGCTGCTTATGGATTTCTTGCTGCACCCATGCCTTCATTTCTGCATTGTCTATCTTTTCTGTTTGTTCGCGTATGATTTGTCGCTCGCGGTCATCGAAATGGCCATCGGCTTTTGCAGCTGCAATGATTGAAGTCAGCAATGCACGGCTAAGTTCTTCCTGATTGGCTTTTGGCGCATGATCAAAATCAAGAACTGCTTGATTGGATTGACGCGATTGCGACAATTGTTGGATATCTTGGTGCATCTGTGCACTGTTCGACTGATTTTTATTCGCTTGATAATTACGGTAAGCCTTTGTAGCGATTACGCCCAATGCAGCTATTCCGCCTAAGGTGGCAAGTTTGCGCATGCCTTTGTTGCTTAACAGCAGCCCTGCCAACAGGCCGCCGCCCACGCCCGAAAGCGCACCGGTAACCGCCGGATTCTTTAACATGCCGGATAGTCCTGTATTTTGTTGCGACGCACCCAAGTTTGCAGAAGTCGATGATACCATCCCTTGTGCCGATTGCATCAATTGATTGAATAGTTGGTTGAACATATGACATATTTTTTATATAGGCAATTTAAACGTCATCGTCACTTCGCCTGTTTCCTTGTTGACTTTGACTTGCTGTCCTTCTAAGTCTAATGACTTGCCGGTCGACATTTTAAATAATCCGGCTAAGAATTGCATGCCGTTGTTCATTACCTGCTCCAATTCGGCGGCTTTGGATTCGATTTCGGCAACGGGAGATGATGGTGGTGCTACAGATGGTTCTTGTACCGATGGTTTTGCCGGATCATCTGCTTCATCTTCAAATGGAATGGATAATTGGACGATATTCGTGTCTTCGTCTTCTCTTTCAATGCTTTCAGCTAAATCTTTTTCTAAAACCGATAATTCTTCAGGCGTTTCGGCGGAAATGGGTTCGGCGAGCTTATTACGTTCCATTTGGTTGATAAATTCTTCCAATTGTTTGATAAACTGGGAGCGACCTTTGAGTGAGAAATCCACATAATCCATTTTACTTTTGCTATCCAAAACACCATCAAAGAGGCTTTGTTTGACCAACAGCCCGGAAGCGATTTGTTGCTCAATGGAATTGCGGGTAATAAAATTATAAATCGTGAGTTTATTGCTTTTCTGCCCCAGGCGGTCGATACGCCCAATGCGTTGGTTCTTTTTTGCCGGGTTCCATGGGAGTTCGAAGTTGAAAAGAATATCAGCCACTTGAAGGTTTAACCCCGATCCGCCCGCTTCGGTCGACAGGAATACTTTACATTCGGTATTGTTCTCAAACTTTTTGATCAATTCACCTCTTAAATTTACCGGCACTTTTCCGTTCAGTTCAGCAAAACCGACTTTGTGTTGTCTGAGCATCTGCCCAATCAGTTTGTGCACCTTAATCCATTCGGAGAAGATGATTATTTTACGGTTTGTATTTTGCAAATCCAATTGTTCAAACAGGATATATTTCAATTCTTCTAATTTTGGCGACACATTGGTCTCCTCATCAATCAGATAAGTCGAGTCGCAAACCATACGCATGCTTGTGAGCAACAATTGAAGCTTTTGCAGATCATAAGCAGTGAGGAATTTTTTGCTGATAATACGTGATATACCGGCTGAGTATGATGCGTGATAGTCAGCTTGTTCGGGTGACAATTCTACAGGAATATCAATCTGTTGTATATTGGGAAGTTGGTCTAATACAGCCCTTTTTTCGCGACGGATCAATATCTTGGATAATTGGGAATTTAGTGTTTGTAAATCGTAATATCCGTTGATCCTGTTTGTTTGGACAGGGTCGAAAAGACAATGTTGGTACGAAAACTCCCACAATGGTCCAAAGAAGTAAGGGTCAAGCGTTCCGACAACTGAATAAATGTCAATCAACCGGTTTTCAATGGGTGTGCCGGTGATGATCAACGTTTGTTTTGGTTGCAACCGCCGGATGGCAGATGATGTTTTCGTTTCATAATTTTTGATTTTCTGGGCTTCATCCAAAATCAGGAAATCCAATCCTGCTTTATTGATAGCCGGACGATCGCGCAAAACGGTTTCGTAGTTGACAATATAGAAGAAGTAGTTTGCATCAAGGTATTGATTGGCTCTTTCATCCGGCATTCCGGTAACGACAAGCGCCTTCTCGTTGGTGAATCTTTCAATTTCCTTTTTCCATTGGGCTTTCAATGTGGCCGGACATACAATCAAAGTTTTTTGAAAACCAAATATTTGCTTCTTCATTACGGCGATACTGATCGCCTGAAGCGTCTTTCCCAACCCCATCTCGTCGGCAATGATAGCTGATTTCTTGAATAGTGCAAATTCGATACCTTCTTTTTGATAAGGAAAAAAATCAGCGTTTATCAATGAGTAGTCCGGTTTATGCGTTTTCTCCAATTCGTTCAAGAGGGATTGTTCGAAAACGCGCTCTATTTTCTCCCTGACTTCGGGGCGAATATGTATGGTCTCAAATTCTTCCGCTTTTTCGATGAAGTCAAGAAAGGATTTAAGTTCATGTTCCGTATCTTCGATATAATTATTCTTTTTAAAATAACGGGAGATTAGAAGTTGTTCGCCAACCGGCATTTTGTGAGGATAATACCAGGTGATTTTGTTTTCATTCAAAGGCTCGCAATATATTTCAATAAAAGGGTAAGTTTTATCCAACCGGTCATATAATTCCTTGTTTTCCTTTATTTTATTGAAAGCAAACATGATATGTTTTGTGGTGCCCAACTTGTTCAGTTTGGTGTCCCAACTGTCGCTATACCCCGTTTCGTTCTCAAAATCACGGAGAAACACTTTATACTGATGCCCGTGCTCATTGGTTAAAATATGATCACCGTAAATATTATTTGCCCATTTGATGCGATAGGTGGCTTTTGCGGCTTTTTGTCTGCGTTCATCCAACACCCGCATGATCATCCCTTGTCGTGTATATTTTTTGTGTTCGGTTTTTTCTTTTGGGTCTAACAGGCTCAATTCCTGCTCATATTGCAACAAGCAAGCATACGAATAGCGATTCCATCCCGTCCTATCCTGCCCATGCTTCCCATCTTGTTTATCATCATTTGTTTCAGGTATTAAAGTGATCACACCCTTATCATCTTCATCAATCAATAAAGAATACGCTACAGCATCCTTTTCGCCTGCAATATTGATAATAAAATCAATCGAAACGGCAGATTGTGATAGGATTTGGCAGTCGCAATTATGAAAAATGATTTCTCCATGCGCCAACTCTTCAGCGGATAGATAGGTCGCGATTTGCTTTTTGATCTCTTTGATATTCATTTTTTTTAGTTATTTTTCATTAAAAATGTCAACTTTTTTAGACTTCATTATCCATTAATATCCCCAGTATCTGTACCGCCGTTTTGGCAACAGATGTACCGGGGCCAAAAATGGCAGCGACACCGGCTTTGTACAGAAAATCATAGTCTTGTGCAGGGATAACGCCACCGGCAATCACTAAGATATCGGGGCGACCCGATCGTTTCAACGCTTCGATGATTTGGGGAATTAATGTCTTATGTCCTGCGGCTAATGAAGATACGCCCAATATATGCACATCGTTCTCGACAGCCTGACGTGCGGCTTCGGCAGGGATCTGGAATAAAGGCCCCATATCCACGTCAAAACCACAATCCGCATACCCTGTGGCGACTACTTTTGCGCCACGGTCGTGACCGTCCTGCCCCAGCTTCGCAATCATGATACGGGGCTGACGGCCTTCTTTCTTCGCAAACTTTGCTGTCAGTTCACATGCTTTTACAAAGTCTGCATCTTTTTTTGTCTCTGATGAATACACGCCTGATATGGTTCTAATAGTTGCTTTATAACGTCCGGCTACCGCTTCGCAGGCATCGGAGATTTCTCCAAGCGTAGCCCGTAAACCGGCTGCCTTGACGGCTAATTCCAATAAATTTCCTTTTCCTGTACGGGCACATTGGGTAATTTCTTCTAACACCTTGTGTACCGCTTCATTATCGCGCTTGGCGCGTATTTCCTTCAAGTGTTCGATTTGGTCTTGACGCACTGCTGTATTGTCAATTTCCAAAATATCCATAGGAGCTTCTTTTGCCAACCGGTATTTATTTACGCCCACAATCGTTTGTTGTCCGGAGTCGACACGCGCTTGCGTACGGGCTGCCGCTTCTTCGATACGCATTTTCGGAATGCCTGTCTCGATTGCTTTGGCCATTCCGCCCATCTTTTCGATTTCCTGAATCAAAGCCCAACCTTTATGTACCAATTCATGGGTGAGCGATTCGACATAGTACGAGCCTGCCCACGGGTCTATATGTTTGCATATTTGGGTTTCTTCCTGAATATATATCTGGGTATTACGAGCAATACGCGCCGAAAAATCGGTCGGCAGCGCGATTGCTTCGTCGAGTGCATTGGTATGCAGCGATTGGGTGTGCCCTAATACGGCAGCCATCGCCTCGATACATGTGCGTCCCACATTGTTGAACGGGTCTTGTTCGGTGAGCGACCAGCCCGAAGTCTGACAGTGCGTTCGCAACATCAACGATTTTGGATTTTTTGCACCGAAACCTTTTACGATTTTTGCCCATAACATTCGGGCTGCCCTCATTTTGGCTATCTCCATAAAATGGTTCATGCCGATAGCCCAGAAGAATGACAGGCGGGGCGCAAAATCGTCTATGTTAATCCCTGCTTGTATACCTGTACGCAGATATTCGATCCCATCGCATAGCGTATATGCCATTTCAATATCGGCCGTAGCGCCGGCTTCCTGCATGTGATAGCCTGAAATGGATATTGAATTGAACTTCGGCATGTTGCGAGATGTATATTCGAAGATATCGGCGATTATTCTCATCGAAAATCCGGGCGGGTAGATATAGGTGTTACGCACCATAAATTCTTTCAGGATATCATTTTGAATGGTGCCCGACATTTCTTCTAAGGGAACGCCTTGCTCCAATCCGGCGTTGATATAGAAGGCAAGTATAGGGAGAACGGCGCCGTTCATGGTCATCGAAACCGACATTTTATCCAAGGGGATTCCGTCGAAAAGGGTTTTCATGTTATCGGGCGTACAAATCGATACGCCTGCTTTTCCCACATCGCCCATAACGCGTTCATGGTCGGCATCGTAGCCCCGATGCGTGGCCAAGTCGAAAGCCACTGACAATCCTTTTTGCCCTGAAGCAAGGTTGCGGCGATAAAATGCATTGGACTCTTCTGCTGTCGAAAAACCGGCATACTGTCGAATCGTCCAGGGACGCATCGCATACATCCCGCTATACGGACCGCGCAGATAGGGAGGTAAACCGGACGCATAGTTCAGGTGCTCCATTCCTTCCAGATCCTCTTTCGTATAGACTGATTTAACTTGTATCTGTTCAGGGGTTTTCCAACCGGACGAAGTTGGTACATCTGAAGTGTTTCCGGTATGAAAATCTGTATGATGGATGTTTATACTTTTGAAATCAGGACTTTTTAATGTGATATGATCCGGAGTTGGCGTTTTTTCGATTTGAATGGGTTTATATTGATTTATACCGATTTCCATCGATTTTTCAGCAATCCCAAATTCAGCATGAAACATCTTCAAAGTCTCCATCACATTGCTTCTGATACTGATAAAATGCGTAATCCCTTGCGCTTTCAGGTTGTCCATACAGGCTGGGGCGCCGGCTACAACAAATATCGCCCTACCTGCTAAAGCTTGATATGCAATGGGAGCAAGTTCCGCATATTCATCGTCGCCCGAGCACAGAACGACCATCTGAGCATTTACTTTTATGGCGGTTTCTATGCCGGCTTCGACCGTATCAAAACCTAAATTATCTATCACCTGATAGCCGGCACAGGCAAAAAAGTTGCATGCGAATTGTGAACGAGCCAAACGCATCGCCGGATTACCAATGGTAAGCATAAATACTTTCGGCGTTTTGCCGCTCATTTCGGTAGCCAGGCGCAAAGTCTCAAACCCGGATGCGCCACGCGTAAAATCAAGGGTGGTAATGGTTGCCCCTTCATGACAAGCACATTTATCTTCTTCTTCGATTTTGATTTTCGATGTTGCCGTTTCCGTAAAGTTTGGATACTGATTCGTACCCAGCAGTATCTCACGACGGGTGGCGATCGCTTTTCTACGGGCGGTTGACGAGGCATTGACCGCGTTCTGTACTTCACCCGTTTTTGCTATGGCATAGAAACCGCCCTTATCCTCAATTTCGAGGAATAATTTCCATGCTACATCGGCCAATGAGTTTGTCAATACTTCGATATAATACGAACCGGCAGCAGGGTCGGCTACTTTATCGAAATGGCATTCTTCTTTTAAGAGTAATTGTTGGTTGCGTGCGATACGCTCCGAAAATGCTTCGGGATTCCGGAATGTCTTGTCAAATGGCTCTATCGTAATCGAATCTGCACCTGCAATGGCGGCCGACATGGTTTCGGTTTGGGTACGCAACAAATTGACATGGGCATCGAATGTGGTCAGATTCCAACTCGACGTTTGTGCATGTATTGCCATTTTGCATGCGTCACGACCATTTCCTGCTCCCTCCATTGAAGGAAATAAACCGTTGCATGGTTTAGAAGCAGTGTCTTTTTTGCATGTAGGCTCATACGCTGCGACTATCTTTGCCCATAGCCAACGCGCTGCGCGAAATTTGGCAATCTCCATAAAATAATTGGAACTGATTCCGAAGTTGAATTTGATTTTCCCGGCAATTTCATCAACCGGAAAACCCGCCTCATTCAACTTGACTATCAAATCATTACCCCAAGCCAACGCATAACCCAATTCTTGCAATGTGGAGGCTCCGGCATTATTCAAGTGGCAGACATTCACGGCAAGTACCCTGTATCCGGGCAAATCCTTACCCGCTTTTAAGACACGTGTCGCTATTTCTACCCAGTTATCAAAAGCATGCCCTCGCAGTAAAGGTTTTTTAAGTGGATTAAAATTGACTGAACCAAAGCATTTTGAAAGGTCAAAATGATTATTCCGGAAATAACCGGTCAGTAGTTGAATGAGTGATGCCGACTTATAAATACATGTTTCGAAGTTCAATTCCGCTGCTTCGGGGTTTATGTCTTTTAATAATGCGGCGATATTTTTGGCGTTGACATCCACGTCATTTACATAAAAACCCAACGAAGTGGCTCCTTTGTTCAGCAGGTCGAGCGCTTTCAGGTTGGCCGCCTTGAAATCCGAATCAGCCACCACCATATCTTGGCGGATTTTCCAGTTATTATCTTTTTTTGTGCCGCGAACATATGGGAATTCTCCGGGCAAACATGCCGTAGTCTCCATACCTTCAATGTCTTCGGCACGATAAAAGGGTTTCACTTCAAACCCCTGGTCTGTTTTCCAAATCAGCTTTTTCTCGAAGGAAGCTCCTTTCAAATCGGTGGTAATTTTCTCCATCCATTCATCGGTCGTAACCGGTGAGAATTCAGAAAAAAACTTCTCTGTTATTATTTTCATAAATTAATGTTTCAGTTATTCGGTTATTGACTAAACAACCAGGTATCCTTTAATTTTTTGTTTTCTCTCAAACGAAGAATATAGTTTTGCGCTTCATCTTTTGTGTCAAATTTATCTGCATAAACCCTGACTCTTGCTTCATTTTTTACCATTCCCATATTTGTCAATTCGGGCATTTGAATCTCTTGTATAAATTGATTCGCATGTATTTCGGAAGCAAAACTTGCGATGATTGCATAATGGGTCTTTTGTTTCGCTTCTCCTACCGTTCTTACTGCCGGTTGCAGTTGAGTGGCTGCCGGCGGATCTGCTGTTTTTTCTGCTTCATCAGACGAAACTTGATTTACCTCTTCTATCATCAAGGTCGATTCCGGTGTCAAACCTTCTTGGAGCGCCGGCTTACAAACATTTACAGAAAACATCTCAGCAGAGTTTATTCCGGCTGAATAGGAATTTCGGTTTGTCTCATTCACCGGTGTCGAAACGATAAAATACAGAGCAACAGCGGCAGCAGAAATACCAACAACACGAACGAAAGATCGCTTAACAGTCAAATAAGCAATTTGTTTTGGTTTTGACTTGTGTTCTAATCCGCTCTTTGCTTCTCTGCGGGATCCCGTTGTCGCTTTCTGTAAGATGCCCGGTAACAGATTGGCAGATTGATTTACAGCAGAGGGATTAGAAGAGGGTAGGGGGATATTTTGAGCGTCTGTCTTCGCTTTTAGTACATCCGATACCACCGGCGGTAAATGAAAAGTATATAAACCAAAAGGCTTTAATCCAACAAAAGTTGAGTCATGTTCCGCCTCAAAAAACAAATTCCCATCATCGCCTTTTTTCATAAAACCTATTTGGTCGAAACCGACCCATCCTTCTTTATCTAATTGACTACAAAGACATTCGACGTCTTTTCGGAACGAATAATGAGCTTCTTCAAAAGACATGCCGTATATTTGCATATAAGATTCCGGAATGAGCCTGTCGTAGTGATTTAACGACGGATGAAATATTATGCTCTTTTGCGGAGGACAAAACTTGTGATCTACAGGTGAATATATTGCCGGAACGGGGTGGAGGACAAAGCCACCTAATTCCGGAATAATCACACAGTCATTGAGCAACAATAACCGTTCAATATGTAAAAACAGCCTTTGCACAAGACAAAGATACGGCAATTTTATGAAATACACATTCAAAAAAGTGAAAAATGTGTTTTTTTGTTTATCTTTGTTGCACTCTTAATCAGTATTGATTGTTTAACATAATAATTTGATTTAAAATGAAAAGAAGTTTATTTTTTGCACTCCTGACAGGAGCAATGATGATCTGTTTTGTATTCAAAACAGATGCACAAGTTAATGACGGCCAGATACAGGAATGGCGCGTTTACGATTTCAAGATGGGTGGAAGTTCGGCACGGCTTGACAAATTAATGGCCAACATCATTCTGCCTCTCTACAAGGATATGGGCGTAGAGGTAGCATGTTTCAGGGAGATAAGCCAGAACCAGCCGGTTGTATACTATTATCTCTTCGTTTATCCTTCATTCGATTCTTACCTGAAAGCCAACGATATCCTGTTGAAAAACAATGCGTTTGTCGAAGCTATGCAGCAGGATAACGTAGCTACCCGTCAGATGTTTTTCCGATACGACAGCTACCTTTGCCGTCCTTTCGAGGCATGGAAAAAGGTAACGCCGGCGGCAGGCAAGACCATTTTCGAATGGCGTAAGTACGACAGCGCCAATATTGAATCCGGAACCCGTAAGGTTCAGATGTTCAATAAGGAAGAGATCGCAGTATTCTTGGATTGTGGTGTCAACCCGTTTTGCTTTGGCCAAATCATTGCCGGGAAGGATATGCCGGGTTTGATCTATGTAACGCATTATAACGATATGGCTGACCGTGATGCAAGCTGGGCTAAATTCAATGTTAATCCCGAATGGCAACGCATGAGGGCTGCACCTGAATGGGCAAACGCAACAATTCCGAACAATCAGGTCGTATTTTTGACTCCGCTTCCGTATAGTCCTGTCAAATAATCGAATAAACCATTCTTTCTTTGAGAAAAAGAATTGATTGAAATGCTTTCCATCTGTATTCCGATCTATAATTTTAACGTTACCGAACTGGTCAAATCCTTATATGACGAGGCGGAAACGCTATGTATCGAATACGAAATTATTTTATCAGACAACGCTTCGCAAGCCAATTTTCGGCAAGAAAACGCCTTATTGGCAGCGCTTCCCAATGTCCATTACTTTCAATCCGAAATCAATATGGAAAGGGCGGGAAACCGTAATTTTTTGTTCAAAACGGCACAATTTCCTTTTATCCTTTTTATGGATTGCGACTCGAAAGTAGCAAAAAAGGATTACATCAAGGATTTTCTGCCGTTTTGCGTTCCGGGAATCGTATGTTTGGGCGGAAGGGTGTATGATCGGGAAAAGCCGAAGGACAGCAAACATATTTTCCATTGGAAAGTAGGTCGCAGCCGCGAAAGCAAACCGGCCGAAATGCGGTCGAAAAGGCCAAACAACAGCTTTATGTCGTGCAATTTTCTGATTGATCAAAATATTTTCAATATCGTTACGTTTGATGAAAGGCTACAGGGATATTGTAACGAAGATACTTTGTTCGGAATCGAACTGAAGAAAAAGGGCATTACGATTACCCATATTGACAATCCACTCTATCATATCGGTTTAGAAAAAGCGGAAGTATTTTTGTCGAAAATTGAAGAAGGCCTCAGAAACTATCATAAAATAAACTATTTATACAATAACGACCCCATTTTCATCGAATCGTGTAAAATATTGAGCGTAGAAAGTAGGTTAAAGAAATGGCATCTTGCCAAACTTTTCAAATTCCTTTTTCTTATTTTGAGAAAAAGGATGTACAGGAACTTGGTTGGCAAGAATCCGAGTTTATTCGTATATGATTTGTATAAATTGGGTTATTTGTGTTATTGTGCCGATTTTGAATATAAATAACTTTTGGTTTTTAGTTTTTAACTTTTAGTTTACAAAGATGAAAGCAGTAATTTTGGCAGGTGGAACCGGAAGCCGGTTGAGTGAAGCAACAAACTTAATCCCCAAGCCGATGGTTGAGATAGGCGGAAAACCGATTTTGTGGCATATCATGAAGATTTACAGTTATTATGGCTTCAATGAATTTGTGATATGCTGCGGATACAAGCAATATGTTATCAAGGAATATTTTGCGAATTACTTCCATCACAATTGCGATATGACAGTCGACCTTTCCGACAACAGTATCAGCATTTTGGACAATCATTCCGAAAATTGGAAAGTAACCATGATTGATACCGGACTGTACACCTTGACAGGCGGACGCATCAAGCGTATCAGGCAATACGTTGGCGATGAGCCGTTTTTATTGACATACGGAGACGGAGTGGCCGATGTTGATATCAGACAAACGGTCGAGGCGCATAAACAGTCAGGCAAATTGCTGACAATGACTGCGCATCAACCCAGAGGAAAGTTAGGTGTGTTGAATATCTCGGACGACGGTACGGTCAAATCTTTTAAAGAAAAACCTTCGGAAACAGGAACATGGATCAATGCAGGCTTTTTTGTGTGCGAACCGGATATATTCAATTACCTGAAAGGCGACTACGAGATGTTTGAAAAAGAACCGTTGCAACACATCATCAACGAAAAACAATTACATGCATTCCGTCACTCCGGCTTCTGGAAATCAATGGATACCTTGAGCGACAACAGGGAGCTCAACGAAATGTGGGATACGGGCAATGCGCCCTGGAAAATCTGGTAACGTATGACATTCAATAATATCTATAAAGGGAAAAAAGTATTGATTACGGGAAATACCGGATTCAAAGGCTCCTGGTTATCAGTATGGTTAGAAACGTTGGGGGCTGAGGTCTATGGATATTCCCTGAATGTACCCACGAATCCATCGATGTTCGAAATCCTTGATTTGGAAAAGAAAGTGCATCATCAATGGGGAGATATCCGCGACAGACTGGAGTTGAATAGTTACATCCAACGTATCAAACCCGATTTTATCTTTCATTTAGCGGCGCAGGCGCTTGTTTCTCAATCTTACATAGACCCTTATGAAACCGTTACAACCAATGTTGCCGGAACTGCCGCTGTGTTGGAAGCCATGCGCAATATCACGTGGGACTGTACATGTGTGCTGATTACCAGCGATAAAGCATACGACAATAGGGAATGGCTCCGGGGTTACAGGGAAAACGACCGGTTGGGAGGAAAAGACGTGTATTCAGGCTCGAAAGGCGCCGCCGAGTTAATTATCAAAAGTTATTGGTATTCATTTCTCAACAAAATGCCTCATCTGAAAATGGGAATTGCACGTGCGGGCAATGTCATTGGCGGTGGCGACTGGGCGAAAGACCGGATTGTCGTTGACTGTATCAAGGCATTTGCCAACGGTGAAATCGTTGAAATCCGTTGCCCCAAAGCTACGCGTCCATGGCAACATGTCCTTGAACCATTAAGCGGTTACTTAACCTTGGGGCAATATCTACGTGAAGGATTGGTCGAAAACGGCGAAGCATTCAACTTCGGCCCTCGTGCCGGACAAACTAAAACTGTGCTCGAATTGACGCACGACTTGGCAAAACAATGGGGATTAGACACCGGCAAATATATCAACATCACAGATGAGATACCTTTCAATGAATCCGCATTATTGAAATTAAACTGTGACAAGGCTTTATCCCATCTTCATTGGCAGGCTACATTAAGTTATGAACAATGTATAAGAATGATAGCGGAATGGTATCGTGCATATTATGAAAACAGGACGGAAGATATGTATCAACTGACAGTGGGGCAAATCAGGGCGTATATGGTAGTAGATTGAAAGACGGAGAAGTGTGCCTGATAGCAAAAAAGTTGAAAGAAAATTATATTTTTGCAGAAATGTTATAGATGAAAACATTGCATAAAATTATCAACGGTGACAGCCGTCAAATGAGCAAGTTAAAAGACCGTTCCGTTCATTTGATTATCACTTCTCCGCCTTATTGGCAACTGAAAGATTACGGAACGGAAAATCAAATCGGATTTAATGACAGTTACGAAAGTTATATCAACAACTTGAATTTGGTTTGGCTGGAGTGTTTTCGTGTGTTACACGATGGTTGCCGTTTGTGTATCAATATCGGCGACCAGTTTGCACGTTCTGTATATTACGGTAGATATAAAGTAATTCCTATTCATTCCGAAATTATTAAATTCTGTGAAACAGTTGGTTTCGATTTTATGGGGCAAATTATATGGCAAAAGCAAACTACAATGAATACTTCGGGCGGTGGCGCTGTAATGGGCAGTTTTCCGCACCCACGAAATGGAATTGTGAAATTGGATTTTGAGTATATTTTGTTGTTCAAAAAGCAGGGAAACGCACCAAAACCAACCAAAGAACAAAAAGAAAATTCGGCAATGACCAACGAGGAATGGAACACTTATTTCAATGGACATTGGTATTTCAACGGCGCAAAACAAGATAAGCATTTGGCAATGTTTCCCGAAGAATTGCCCGCACGACTGATAAAAATGTTTTCCTTTCCCGAAGAAACTGTTTTAGACCCTTTTATGGGAAGCGGAACAACGGCGTTAGTTGCACGAAAACTGAACAGAAATTCAGTTGGTTACGAAATCAATCCCAAGTTTATTCCGGTTATTAAAGAAAAAATAGGTGGAAACGACGCTTTTATGCAGGTTGAAATAGAAGAACTTCGCTCCCTCCCCTTGGAGGAGGGTTGGGGAGGGGCTAAAATAAAAGAATTACCTTATCTGTTTGTAGATACACACAAATTGGATAAAAAAATTGATGTCAAAAAACTGCAATATGGTTCAAAAATAGATGCTGAAAGTGACGGGCAACGCGAGGAATATTTTACAGTAAAAGATATTATCAGCCCAGAACTTATCAAATTAAATAATGACTTAATAATAAGACTTATCGGCATAAAACAAAATCCTGTAATTAATGGCGAAGCAACCGATTTTTTGCGTAAAAAACTAAAAGGAAAACGAGTTTTCCTGCGCCATGATGAAGTGAAATACGACAACGAAAATCGCTTAATGGCTTATCTGTATCTTGAAAATAAGACATTTGTTAATGTGCATTTGTTGAAGGCGAGGTTGGTAGATGTAGATGAGAGTGTAGAGTTTAGATATAAGAAGAAATTTTTAGAAATACAATAAAGTATGGAGTTAGGAAAATTGAAAATGATAGCGCCGCGAGAAAAGTGGAAACACGAGGCGTCAGATTTTACCCCTTGGTTAGTGCAACATATTGACGAATTAAGCACTGCTTTGGGGGTTGAATTGGAAGTTGAAAATACAGAAGTTGCTGTTGGACCATATTCTGCTGATATATTAGCAAAAGATATTGGGACAAATAAATATGTGGTAATCGAAAACCAACTTGAAAAAACCAATCATGACCATTTGGGAAAATCTATCACTTACGCTTCTGTTTTGGATGCTTCAACTATTATTTGGATAGCAACAAATTTTACTGAAGAACATCAAAAGGCACTCGACTGGCTTAATGACCACACTACTGAAGAATTATCATTTTATGGTGTTCAACTCGAACTTTGGCAAATTGAAGACAGTAAGCCTGCTTTAAGGTTTAATATTGTAAGTAAACCTAATCAGGCTGTTAGACAAGCCTCTAAAATTAAATCAGATGAAGATTTATCAGATAATAAGAAGTTTCAATTTAAATTTTGGAATAATTTTAGAGAAAAACTTGCAAAAACAAATAAAATTCCGTCATTGCAAACCCCAAGACCTCAATATTGGTTTGACATTACTTTAGGAAAATCTTATATTCATATTTCAAACACATGTAATACATGGGATAATATTGTCGGAGTTAGAATTTATATTGGGAATAAAATAGCAGAAGAAATGTATCCATTTTTGTATAGTAAAAAAACAGAAATAGAAGAAAAAATTGGCATACAATTATCATGGGACCCAAACCCTGACACTAGAGATAAAATTATCGCTCTTTACCATAAAACAGATTTCAACAATGAACCCAAAATAGAGGAAGCGCTAAATTGGATGGTAGACTATACAATAATATTTCGGGAAATTTTTTCTAAAATAATTAAACAAAAAGTGTAGTTTTTTATGACACAACAAAAACACTCCCTCAATTTCGGCAAAAAAGAGAAAGTTCTCAACTATGCTTGCCAAACATACCGATTTTCGCGTCCCAATCATGTTGGTGCAGTTATGGCTTTTATTCGTGAATGTCAGCCTCAAACAATCGAAGAATGGGAACAGTGGTATTTTGAAAATGCTTACACAGAGGCAAAAACGAAAACCAAAATCACAAAAGAAAGTTTGCAGGAATTAGGCGAACGATTATATGGAAAAATTACGGAAGTTGTTATTCCCGAATGGCAGGCGGCATTTGCACAATTGACCTTGCAGGATTGCATGGATTACATTTTCAACCTGACCATTAATCTCACTTTTGACGGTTTTTTACGAGAAAAATCTGTTGTCAATGACGGACTATCCAAAATCTTTACTGACGTTACACTTGAAGAAAGCGACCCCGAACTTGACCACGCAGGAGATATTGATTACATTGGCAAACTAGGAAATAAAGCCTTCGGTATTCAGATAAAACCCGTTACGGCTAAAGTAAATTTCGGCAATTATTCAGCAACTGAACGTATGAAAGCGAGTTTTGCCGATTTTGAAGAAAAGTTCGGTGGAAAAGTGTTTGTCGTTTTCAGTCTTGACGGAGAAATTGCAAATAAGGAAATTATTCAAGAAATTCAAAAGGAAATAGATAGATTTCGACACTGAAAACTGAATGGAATATACAAAAATTAAAAAAATAAAATATGTATCTTTTTTTTGACACAGAAACCACCGGATTGCCGAGAAATTGGAAAGCGCCGGTTACTAACTTAAACAACTGGCCACGACTTGTACAACTTGCATACTTGTATTATGACAGTAGTGGAAACAAGATTTCGGGTGAGGATTTTATAATTAAACCGGAAGGATTTACCATTCCTGTTGATGCATCAAGAATTCATGGCATTTCAACAGAGAGGGCGCTAAAAGAAGGACAATCAATAATTTCTGTGCTAAATCATTTTAATGAATTAGTCGGGCAGGCAACCTGTCTTGTTGCTCACAATATGTCTTTTGATGAAAAAATTGTTGGCGCAGAGTTTTTGAGAAATGGAATGCCAAACAGTATCCAAACCAAACCAAAAATTTGTACAATGGAAAGGGCAACAAACTTTTGTGCAATTAATGGACCGTATGGATACAAATGGCCTAAACTTTCGGAATTGTATTATAAACTGTTTAGGACACATTTCGATGAAGCACATAATGCTGCTGTTGATATAACAGCGACTGCAAAATGTTTTTGGGAATTGAAGCGGCTTGGGAAAATTTAGTTGATATAAACACCGTAACCATAATCGCGACAATCAGTCTAAATCAAAATCAGATAAAATAATGAAAGGCATTTCGTTACATCCGTTAAAACGGATCATTGTTCCCAAAGGCGATGTTTTGCAAGGTTTAAAAACTACCGATGAAGGATACGCCGGCTTTGGAGAAGTGTATTTCTCCCGGATAAACGCCGGAGAGGTAAAAGGCTGGAAACGTCATAAGCGAATGGTATTAAATATTGTGGTAGTTTCCGGAGAGATTAAATTCGTTATCCATGACGATCGCCAAAATAGTGAAACACAGGGACAATTTGCCGAATTTGTTTTATCTCCGGAACATAATTATCAACGGCTGACGGTGTCTCCAGGTTTGTGGGTGGCTTTTCAGGGAATGGGAAAAGAGGTTTCGATGCTGATGAATATCATTCCCGAACTTCATGATCCCGGCGAAGTAGATAGTAAGGAACTCAATGAAATAATTTTCAATTTCGAATGGAAAGACTGTTAATTACAGGTGCAACCGGTTTTATCGGACAAAATCTCGTGCCCGAAATCATCAACCAATTTCCCGGAATAAAGATATTGACGCTTAATAAATGTAAAGACAAGGCAATGGATATGTTCCCCTTCAACCCATGTGAGCATGTCAAAGGACTACCCATGGAAACGATTAAACGCTTTAATCCGGAAATCGCATTTCATCTGGCTACATTTACAACAGCGGAAAATAGTTTTGATTTCATTAGACCGATGGTTGAAACAAATATCACCTTTGGCACAGAACTTCTAAGCATACTCGGCGACTGCCCCGGTTTTAAATTGTTTGTCAATACCGGCTCTTTTTCCGAATACAGCGATGGCACTGAAAAAATAAATGACGCTTATTTGTATTCCGCCACCAAATCAGCGTTTCGGGTATTTGTAGACTATTATTCCCGTTTAAAAGGATTCAAATACATCACGGCTACACCCTATTCGGTCTACGGAGGAAAACCGACTGTCAAACGATTGATGGATTATCTGATAGAGTCAATAAATGCAGAAAAACCTGTTTCAATGACAGGTGGTGAACAGGTACTTGACTTTATCCATATCAATGATGTAACCTCTTTTTTTATCCATATTTTGAAAAATCCTGCATTGCTTGAGTCGCTGCATAATGGAACAGAATTTCATTTGGGAACCGGCATCGGCACATCCATTAAGGATTTGGCATCTATGGTAGAAGAAATATCCGGAGGAAAATGCAATATCCAATGGGGTGGGCGGCTATATAGAGAGCAAGATATCATGTATGCAATAGCGCCGCCGACATCTAAAAACAGGGAACGAATCAATTGGAGTGCTCGCATCGCATTAAAAGAAGGTATATCAACGATGCTGATTGGAAGTCCAAGGTTTCAAGT
This sequence comes from Tannerella sp., assembly GCA_031260575.1. Taxonomy (GTDB): domain Bacteria; phylum Bacteroidota; class Bacteroidia; order Bacteroidales; family Tannerellaceae; genus Tannerella. The sequence continues at coordinate 896 of JAIRJR010000190.1, read as the reverse complement.
TTAGCGAATTTGTGCTGAACTTTATACCTGATACTTTGAATTTTGCCCAAACTAAAAAAACCTTCATCAAAATGATGAAGGTTTTTTATAAATCCGGCAGCTACCTACTCTTCCACTGTTGCAGTACCATCGGCGTTACGAGGCTTAACTTCTCTGTTCGGAAAGGTAAGAGGTGGAACCCTCGTGCTACAGCCGCCTGAAAATCTTTTCAATTACGAATTAAGATTCACGAATTAAGGGCACATTTGTTTCTTAATTGTCAATTGTTAATTCTTAATTAATTTGACATTTTGGGACAAAATAAACTATAAAAGTCAAATTCATTAAAACCGTTCAATGATTTCGAATCAAAAACGCCAAACGCTTAATTTTTAATTTTCAATTCTTAATTATCTACAGATAAGTCAATTTGTTTATCGGTAAGAAGTGTTCGGGCAATTAGTACTACTTGGCTATGACATTGCTGCCTTTACACCTGTAGCCTATCAACGTTGTGGTCTCCAACGACCCTGAATGGATATCTCATCTTGAGGCAGGCTTCGCACTTAGATGCTTTCAGCGCTTATCCTTTCCGGACTTAACTACCCGGCAATGCTCCTGGCGAAACAACCGGTAAATCAGTGGTCTGTCCAACACGGTCCTCTCGTACTAGTGTCAGCTCCTCTCAAATATCCTACGCCCACGATAGATAGAGACCGAACTGTCTCACGACGTTCTGAACCCAGCTCGCGTGCCACTTTAATGGGCGAACAGCCCAACCCTTGGGAACTTCTCCAACCCCAGGATGTGACGAGCCGACATCGAGGTGCCAAACCGCCGCGTCGATATGAGCTCTTGGCGGCGATCAGCCTGTTATCCCCGGAGTACCTTTTATCCTTTGAGCGATGGCCCTTCCA
>JAIRJR010000149.1 GCA_031260575.1 Tannerella sp. | reverse complement strand
AGGCTTTTTCGATTGCACATTGGCAAATGCCGTTTGTATCGTAGCATGTAAATACACAATCTTTACCATCGACAATGGAAGTGACGATTTCGCCACTTTCGTCGATATATCCTATGCCTTGTTGTTCAATCAGTTTTTGAGCTTTTGGCGAAAGGTCATGCCAAACAGCAGGAAGGATTGTCCGGAGTATCTCAAATTCTTCTTTTTCCAAAGGAGCGCCGGCTTCTCCCTCGACACAACATTTTCCTTTACATACAAGAACATCACACTGAAAGTAACGTTCGATCAAGTCTAAACTGACTAAAGTGTCCTCAACTTGAAGCATCTTTTTTAGTCGTTAATGATTAATGGTTAGCGGTTAATCCTCTATTATTAACCGATAACCACTAATCGTTAACCGTTGATTAATGATTTGCCCGTCATTTCTTCCGGTTGCGGCAATCCCAAAATATGGAGTAGGGAGGGGGTTACGTCGGCTAAATACCCGTCGGATACACTAACATTCGTGTTGTTTGAAATATATACAAAAGGTACCGGATTTAGCGAGTGGGCGGTATTTGGCGAACCGTCTTCGTTCAGTGCATAATCGGCATTTCCGTGATCGGCGATGATAATCACCTCGTAGCCGTTTACTATCGCTGCTTCGACTGTATCTTTCAGGCAGGTGTCGATCGTCAAAACCGCTTTTTCTATGGCTTCGTAGATGCCGGTATGTCCTACCATATCGCCGTTGGCATAGTTGCAGACTATAAAATCGTATTTCTGAGAAGCAATGGCTTCCACCAATTTGTCTTTGACTTCGAAAGCGCTCATTTCCGGTTTCAGATCGTAGGTTGCCACTTTGGGTGAAGGTACTAAAATCCGGTCTTCGCCTTCGAATGATTCTTCGCGACCGCCGTTCAGGAAGAAGGTCACATGGGCATATTTTTCGGTTTCGGCGATATGGAGTTGTTTCAATCCATTGGCTGACAGATATTCGCCTAATGTATTATTGACATTTTCCTTATCAAAAAGTATAAACACATTCTTGAAATGGGCATCGTAGGGCGTCATACAGAAATATTGCAGATTGGGAATGGTTTGCATACCTGCTTCGGGCATATCCTGTTGTGTCAGTACGATGGTCAGTTCCTTTGCGCGGTCGTTGCGGTAGTTGAAGAAAACCACAACATCGCCTTCTTCGATGACAGCCACCGGTTTTCCGTTTTCGACATGTACGATTGGCTTAATAAATTCGTCTGTAACGCCTTCGGCATACGAGTTTTCCATCGCTGTTACCATACATTCGGCAGGCTTTCCGATGCCTTTGACCAACAGATCGTAGGCTTCTTTGACGCGTTCCCAACGTTTGTCGCGGTCCATCGCATAATAACGTCCGGAAATGGATGCAATTTTCCCGCCTGTTGTTAGCAGATGTTCTTCCAATTGCTGTATAAATCCTTTACCGCTACGCGGATCGGTATCGCGGCCATCCATAAAACAATGAACATATGTTTTTTGGATGCCATAAATCTTGGCAATTCCGGTCAGTTTCATCAGGTGTTCGAGCGAACTGTGAACACCCCCGTCGGATACCAATCCGAGAAAATGGATTTGTTTGTCGTTGGCTTTTGCATATCCGTAAGCCCGTTTGATTTCCGGATTATCCAGTATCGAATTGTCGCGGCAGGCGCGGTTGATTTTCACCAAATCCTGATAGACTACCCGGCCGGCGCCGATATTCAAGTGTCCAACTTCCGAATTTCCCATTTGCCCATCCGGCAAACCCACGCTTTCGCCCGATGCCTGTAATTGCGAATTTGGATAATCGCTCAACAGGGATTTCCAATATACAGACTGTGCGGAAAAGATCACATCTCCTTTTTGCTTATCACCGATTCCCCATCCATCACATATTATTAACAGCGCTTTTTTACTCATGATTGTAATTTTATGTTTGTTTTTTTGATTTCAGGGGGGCAAAGGTACGAAAATCTTTCGTGTTTTTTAGCCTCTTTAAATCTTCTCAGGCATCAGATAGGGTGCGCGGTATTGGCGTGTCATCATTGCGTTGGCGTCTTCGTCGCCGATGAAGCGCTCTGCAATCGGGTCAAATTCCAACTGACGCCTTAAACGGTAAGAGATATTTCCCAAATGAGCCAATGCTGATGAAAGGTGACCACTTTCGACCGGCCCGTTTTGGATGGTCATATCCCGTTTGCGGACGGCGTCGAGCCAATTGACAAAATGCAAATCGAGTTCGCCGCCTTCTGATCTGGATGGACCCGGCTCTCTTTTCTGACCTAAATAGCTTTCGTAAGTCCCGTAGTTCTTCACCACCAAATAGCCCTTATCGCCATAGAAAATATTTCCGACATCGGCGCCATCTTCGCGGTTGGTACACCAGTTTCGGACTTCGAATTGGATGATTTTCTTTTCTTTCGGATAATGGTATACGGATGTTTGAATTTCGGGCACTTCTTTGCAGTCGTCCCACAAAAACTTTCCGCCCATGGAGGTGATACGTTCGGGCAACCCCACATCTAATCCCCACATACAGAGGTCGGTTTCGTGGACTCCCTGGTTGGCTACATCACCATTGCCGTAATTCCAATGCCAGTGCCAGTTGTAATGTACCAGGTTTTGGGTAAAAGGAACCATGGGCGCCGGTCCGCACCACAAATCATAATTCAATCCTTCGGGTACCTTCGAAACCCCTTTATTGCCTATGTCGGGACGCCAGCGAAAAACGATTCCGCGAGACATATACACACGTCCGATCAGTCCGTCGCGCAGATGCTGGACTGCCTCTCTGATGGCGACTGAACTGCGCAGTTGCACGCCGTGTTGAACGATGCGATTGTATTTGTAGGCGGCCTCGATCACTTTTTTCCCTTCTGAGATATTGTGTGTTGCGGGTTTTTCCAGGTATACATCCTTTCCTGCCTGACAAGCATAGATCGCATGGAGCGCATGCCAAAAGTTAGGCGAAGCTACGGTCACCGCGTCGATATTTTTGTCTTCTAATACTTTGCGGAAATCTTGTTCGATCGATACCTTTTGTTTGAATTTTTCTTCAACTATTTTAGCTTTCGCAGTCAGGACATTCATGTCCGGATCGCACAAAGTGGCTGCCGTAACATTGTTCAGTTTCATCAGGCTGTTCACATGATCCATCCCCCGGCTATTAACACCCAGAATGGCAATCCTGATACGGTCGTTGGCCCCTATGGCGCCTCGCTGAAGAATCATCGGTTCACTGATCACTTTTTCTTCGGACAACATCAAAGGCGCCGTAGCTGACGCCAAAGCGCCCGTTACTGCGGTAGCTAAAAATTTTCTTCTTGTCTGTTTCATGACGCTCAATTTTAATGAATTATATTATTTAGAATGGATTACCATCATTGCATGATTTAAATGGCAAATTTACACAAATTTGGTTAAAAATCATGTACTTTAAAAAAATAGTTAACTTTGAACATCCTTTTCACGAATTTCCACCCTTCGTATTTTCCCGCTGATTGTTTTGGGTAGTTCGTTGACAAACTCAATAATACGGGGATATTTATAAGGTGCTGTTACTTGTTTTACATGATTCTGAATCTCTTTTACAAGGTCGTCTCCCTCTTTTCCTTTATATTCTTTCGACAAAACGATGGTTGCTTTTACGATTTGTCCGCGTATTTCATCGGGTACTCCTGTTATGGCACATTCCACCACCGCAGGATGCGTCATCAGCGCACTCTCCACTTCAAAGGGTCCAATCTTGTAGCCCGAACTTTTAATTACATCGTCCGAACGACCTACAAACCAGTAATATCCATCTTCATCGCGCCAAGCAACATCGCCGGTATAGTAGACGCCGTCATGCCATGCTTCGTTGGTGCGTTCCGGTTCGCGATAGTATTCCATAAATAATCCCGTTGGATTACCGTTTTTTGTGTGCATCACAATCTCGCCCTGTTCGCCGTCTTCCGCC
>JAIRJR010000005.1 GCA_031260575.1 Tannerella sp. | reverse complement strand
AATCCCGGCCCAGTCCGTGCATCGCGCGGGCATAAAATGTATAGTCGGAGGGACGAAGCGTGCCGGACTGTGCATGTTTAAATAAATTGTCGAGCGCTTCGACGGCTTCGACGGGTTTTTCCTGTTCCACAAGGGCATATCCGAGTGCGCGGTAGAGGTCGGTATTGCCGGCATTGCCGCTTAACATCGAACGCGCTTGAACCGAGACTTCGGCATAGTCTTTCAAGGTGAAAAGGGTATTACCATATAAACATACATAATGTAATGCTTTTATATATATGCGATGAGAAATTTTAGATATTTATCGAAAAATTAAACAGTCTTGCAACATTTTTCTTATTTTTGCAGGATTTTACAAACAGTATATGACACAAAAGTCCCAAATTGAAAAACCTGTAGAGCAATTTTTCGACCTGTTTCAGCAGGAATTTTCACAGGCGCTTCGAAGCGATGTCGAAACCATAAAGACAGCGATTGAGAAGATACACTCATCCAATGGCAAACACATTCGTCCGCTGTTATTATTATTAACCGCTGAAGCTTGCGGACAGGCTACTTCGCTGTCTGTCGAATCGGCTGTTTTGATGGAATTACTGCATACCGCTTCGTTGATTCATGACGATGTGATCGATGAAACAAAACAACGCCGCGGAGTACCTTCTCTCAACGCCATCTATGATAACCGGATCGCTGTGTTGGTAGGTGATTTTATTTTAGCAAACACATTGATTCGATCATTAGAAACAGGAGAAACACAAATCGTTACAATCATTGCTACACTTTGTCGCGATATGGCTGAAGGCGAAGTGAAACAATTGGAAAATTCAAAAAATGTCACATTGTCGGAAAAAGATTATTTCCGGATGCTCGAAAAAAAGACAGCTGCGCTATTGGCTGCTTGTGCGCAAATTGGCGCCATTACGGCAGGAGCAGACCACGAACTACAAATGAAATGCAGAAAGTTCGGTCATCTGCTTGGATGCAGTTTTCAAATCAAAGACGACATCTTTGATTATTTCGATAATCACAACATCGGAAAACCCAACGGCAATGATATCCGCGAAGGAAAGATTACTTTACCCCTTCTTTATGCCTTCGAAACAACGCCGGTATGTGAGAAAGCCGGATATTTGGAAATACTGAATCAGAGAGCGTTTACCCCGGGAAACATCGCATCGCTGATTGAGTTTGCTAAAGAAAGAGGGGGTATTGAATATGCCGAATCCCGCATGATGGAATTTAAACGTCAAGCCATCGACCTCATCGAAACCCTCCCGCTTTCGGAAGCAAAGAAAAGTCTGTTGCTTTTAGCGGATTATTTGGTAGACCGGGTGAAATAATTACAATGGGTAATCATCGAAGGCGTATAAGGCCGTTGACAGATACCTTTCGCCTGTATCCGGCAAAATAGCTACGATTGTCTTGCCTGCGTTGACGGATTGCTTCGCTATTTCGGTGGCTGCAAAAACGGCGGCTCCGGACGAAATGCCGACCAGCAATCCTTCGATGCGAGCCAATTCACGGCTTGTTCGAATGGCGTTATCGCTGCTAACGGGAAATACCTGATCCACAACAGCCGGATTATAATTTTTCGGAATAAAACCGGCGCCAATCCCCTGAATTTTATGTGCGCCCGGCTTTCCTCCCGATAGAACAGCCGATTCGCCGGGTTCTACCGCTATGATTTGAATGTCAGGATTGTGGCTTTTTAAACCTTCGCCGATGCCGCTTATGGTGCCTCCCGTGCCTACTCCGGCAACAAGAATGTCTATCTTTCCATCTAAATCACGCCATATCTCTTCGGCAGTCGTGCGAACATGAACAGCGGTATTTGCCTTGTTATCAAATTGTTTTAAAATAACCGATCCGGAGATGCTGTTGTTTAACTCCTCGGCTTTTCGAATAGCGCCCCGCATTCCTTCAGTGCCGGGTGTCAATACCAGGTTGGCGCCCAAGGCTTTTAGCAAGTTGCGGCGTTCTTCGCTCATGGTTTCAGGCATGGTCAGAATCAGTTTATATCCCCTGACTGCCGATACAAATGCCAATCCCACACCTGTATTTCCGCTCGTTGGTTCGATAATAATGTCGCCGGGTTTTAAGATGCCTCTCTTTTCTGCATCTACTATCAATGCGAAGGAGGTACGGTCTTTTACGCTACCCAAGGGGTTGAAGTATTCTAATTTGGCAATGATACAGGCTGCCAGGTGCAGGCTTGCATTGTAGTTGGTTAATGCCATCAAGGGTGTATTCCCTATTAAATCGGTCAATTGCTTGGCTACTTTTGTCATGTTTTTTATTTTGATGATTAAAATTGTGCAAAAGTAGTCCGAATATATACTTTGAGCAATACCCCGGAGAAGGTATTTTTTTAAAAAAAAAGAGCGGGAAACCATTTCCGGCTTCCCGCTTTACTTTAAAAAAATTCTAAAACGCTATGGAAAAGTCAATTAACCAAACTCGTAAATGCCGAGTTGGTTGCATATTTTGCAAATTCCAAGTCAAGAGCGGCTTCTCTTTTGAGTGTCGGTTTTTTGGCAATTGCATTGCGAAGATTCGATATCACTGCATTGGCATCATTTGTGCGGGCAGCAACAATGGCTTTCAGATAATCTGTTGTTGCATCAGGCCTGATAACCGAATTTAATGTCTGGGATGCTTTGCTGTAATCTTTCGAAAGGATTTGTGACAAGGCGGCATTGTTGGACTTGCTTGCGCCGAAAGAGCTGACTGCTTTGGTATAATCGCCTTGTAACAAATACAATACGCCAAGCGCTTCGCCCAATTCGGGAACACCTGAAGCTCCGCCGATCAATTGTTCGGCTCTGGCCCTGTCGCCTTTTGTCAATGCGATTAATCCCAAGTTGACATTGGATTCATTGTTGTTGCGTACACCGTTGGCTTTTGTAAACATTTCTTCCGCCTTCACCAAATCACCGGCAAAGAAACGTTGCATACCTATGTTATTCCATACCCGATAGTCGTTGGGGAACTGTTGGCTTGCTTTCGTATAGATTCCTTCTTTATCCGTATCATTATTGGTCAATGTTGCGGCGTATAATATTTCTTCTATATTTAATGCGGTTGGATTGCTTTGTGCCAAGCGGCTGATTTCTGCATCAGACTTACCGATAATTTCGATGTTGGCGATCAGGCGTGAGCGGCGCAATTGCGGTAATATCTCTTCTGCCAGCGATTTGAAAACGGTAGAGATATTTTTGATTTCACGTTCTCTTTGTTCCGGGTCTCTGTACATTGAAAGTACACGTAAAACAAGGTCTTTATCCGGAAGGTTGGATTGGGATACCAATTGCTGGAAGCCTTCCCAGTCTTGCGCGGTATAATGTGCATCTACGGGTAAATTGATTTGTTGTTTTTTTAATTCCGACTCAAGGTATCTTCTGGTATTGGTTTCGCGTCGTGCGGCTAATTCATCGTTTAATTTCAAACCTCCATCAGGAGAAGCATATGCGGAAACTTCGAGCGCTATATTCTGATTTGTTGCAGCGTTTGCGGCGGCAACCAGGTCTTTCCAGTCGGATATTTCGCGTTTATTCAATTCTCTGGCACGCAGTTCGGCTTGTTGTATGACGAACATAATATTGGCGTCGTGCGCTTCTTTAATGATACGCTGGAATTTATCGGGAGCAATTGCGGGATTGGCTGTGCCTGCATCGGCTAACATCGAAGTGGATATCACGCCATCAGCGATTTTTATGTCCGGAAGTTTAACCGTTTTGTTTTTGATTTTGGCATCAAAAGTAAGGTAAAGTTCCGACTTCTTCATTTCCGTTTTGTACTTGAACGATGATCGCATGGTCACATTACCCCCGTTGCTGAAAAGTACGGTAGGATTGTTGGCTTTCACCTTTTCGCCCTGATATGTATAGGCTGTTCCCCAGGTTTCACCCGTTTCGTAACGAAGGACAGGGGTAATCGTTACTACGGCGTTTTTATCGAACCATTTGGCAGGATATGTAATGCTGATCGTAACCGGCACCTCGCCTCCGATTGCTTCCAAAGGTTGTGGGTCTGCTTTCACATATTGTTCGGATAAGGGTTTTAACTTGCCTCCGCAGGAAGCTAATACAAGCATAGTCGCCAATGTAACAATTGGCATAAAAAATCTCTTAATCATGATTGGTTAATAGTTTTATAGTTAGTACAATTTATTGATTATCACACATTTGAAAAATAAAAGCCTGTAAAGTGGCATTTTTTCACTGCAAAACTAATTTTTTTTTTGACATAATTGTGTGATCGGAAAATATTTTTTTTTATATTAACATTTATTAACTATGTTAATGCGTTTGGGCATTCCCAAATTGAGTTCTTTTAACGAAAACATGCGTTTTCTTTGTAATAAAAGCAAAAAACAACTATTTTTGCCTGCCTGTTCAAAACAAAACAAAACAGAACAAGAAAATGATGGATTATTTAGTGGTTGCGCCTACTCAACTCAAATCGACAGTTCGCTTGCCTGCATCCAAAAGCATCAGTAACAGGGTGTTGTTGCTTAATGCCCTCAGTATCGTTCCTCAAATAATCGATAATCTGGCGGATTGTGATGATACGAATGTCATGATAAACGCACTGCAATCGCAACAAAATGAGATAGATATTCAAGCTGCCGGTACGGCAATGCGTTTTCTGACAGCCTATTTTGCCGGAGAAAAGGGACATTGGACACTTACCGGCACCGAACGGATGCAGAACCGGCCGGTGAAAATTCTGGTTGAGGCATTAAACGCATTGGGTGCACAAGTCGCATACAAGGATAAAGATGGTTTCCCCCCTTTGCGAATCAACGGACAGGTATTGAGAGGAGGAGAAATTTCGTTAGACGGGAGTGTCAGTTCACAGTATATTTCAGCATTGATCATGGTTGCGCCCCGTATGGTTAACGGACTTAGATTGAATTTAACCGGTCAAATCATCTCCAAGCCTTATCTTCAATTGACGGTCAAGCTGATGAGAGAATTTGGTGTTGAGGTTTTTGAAGAAGGAAATACATTGACGATTCCCAAACAGACGTATAAACCTGTTCCTTTTACCGTCGAATCTGATTGGAGCGCAGCTTCTTATTGGTATGAAATGGTTGCGCTATCGGAGATTCAAAGATGCAAGGATTCAAAATTCAAAATATCTTCCCTTGGGGAAAGCGACTCATTGATAAATTCAATCACAGCAGGGAGCGTTAGAAATCTCAACGATGTGGAAGTTACTTTGACCGGACTTTTTGATGACAGTTTGCAAGGCGATGCACGGATGGCGGAATTGTTTGACCAACTTGGCGTTGGAACAACTTTCGTAGCCGGGGGCGTTGTTTTGAAAAGAAAAGAACGCACATTAACCGACGCTTTGATATACGACTTTACCGATATGCCTGACATGGCTCAGACATTGGCAGTGACTTGTTCATTACTCGATATTCCATTTTGTTTCAGTGGGTTGCAAAGCTTGAAAATCAAAGAGACCGACCGGTTGGCTGCGCTTAGGAACGAACTTGCTAAGTTGGGTTATTTATTGACTGAAAAAGACGGGAAACAGCTGCAATGGAATGGAGAACGAACCGAACCTGTCGATTCGCCGCTGATTCGGACTTACGATGACCACCGGATGGCAATGGCATTTGCACCCATTGCCCTACAAAGAAACGGCGGCATAAGGATTGAAGATATTGGGGTCGTGTCGAAAAGTTATCCGCGTTTCTGGGACGACCTTCGCGATGCCGGTTTTCAATTGGAATCATCTTAAGCTACAGGGTATCGTCAAGGTTGTCTTTTACGATGTAAAAACAACACTTACCCAATACACATTTGGTGAAAAACGTTTTTTGACTTAAATTTGTAGGCTCATTCACATCGTATATGCAATGAATGATAGAAAAAGCAGGCCGGATAATATTACTTTTTTTCTGAACGGACTTTTACATACGCTATTAGTCTATGTTTGCCTGTTGTTCATTTTCTGTTTTTTCAGGGTTATCATCTTCATTAACTTCGAACATCCGGGTGTGGACGGTATATGGAAAGATCTATGTAAAGCTTTTTTCTATGGATTTCTCCTGGATACACGGACGGCGGCGTATGCATTGGCGCCTGTTATCATTTATAATGCGGCCGGGCAACTTTTTCAATCATCAATCCAAAATTACTACCGGACATATAATAAGGTATGCCGCATTTACTACACAATCCTGATTACATTTGTCCTTTTTATATCGACTGTCGATTTTTTTTATCTCAATTATTACAAAACGCATATCAACGTTTTTGCCTTCGGCATATTTGAAGACGATACAATGGCTGTTTTGAAAACGATCTGGGATGAGTATCCGGTTATTTTGATGGTTTTGTTTTTTAGCATAGCAGCTTGGATCATTTACCGGTTGACCGGATATGCCCGGAAAAAGATACATATCGAAATACGGACTACTTCCCGAATTGGCAAGATTGGGATCGTAATCTTGAGTTTTGCGCTTTTGTTTACCGGTGGAAGAGGGTCGTTGGGTTTTTCTCCTTTTAGAACGAATAATTCGGTGGTTTCGGTTTACAGGTACATCAACAATCTTGTTTTTAACGGAACGTATGCTTTGGGGATTGCCTGCATTGACAGAACGAGTCAAAAAGTTCATGCTGATATCCCCAAAGCGCTGAAGGCGGCAGGTTTTTCATCGCCCGAAGAAGCCATTTCCGTTTATTTGGACAGAAAAGTTGCCGGCGATCCTGATTCATTGATAAACGCTTTACAGTCATTTACACCTGTCGATATTTTTCTGCAAAACAATCCTCCCCATGTTGTATTGATTGTGATGGAAAGTATGAGCCAATATTTTCTTTCATTGCATGACAAGGAAAACCTGAATCTGTTGGGTTCGCTGGAAGATGTCATGTCGCAATGTATATGGTTTACCCATTTTTTCCCGGCAGTTTCATCTACGATCTATTCGCTCGAATGTCTGTTGGTTAAAAATGTTAAGGCGCCGATATCCCATTCCTATTATGTTCATGAACAATTAGAAACATCTTCAGTCATCCCGTTCAAGGCGAACGGCTATGAGGCCACTTTTATCACAGGCAGTAAATTAAGCTGGAGAAATATGGATAAATTCATCCCACAACAATTTTTTGACCGGGTAGAAGGCCAGGCACATCTCGAAAACCATGTAGCGAGCACATCTTCGAGCGCTTGGGGCGTTTATGATGAGTTTCTTTTTGATCGTATCTACAATATTCTCTGTGAGCATAATGAAGGTCAACCTCAATTTGTTTTCGGACTGACAACAAGCAATCACCCTCCGTACACATTTCCGGAATCATATGATCCGTTACCTGTTAATGTACCTAAACATCTTCAATATAAACATACTTCCGGTGCGGATTTTACCAAGAAGCATCTGCTTACCTACCAGTATGCCAATGATTGCCTGGGCAAATTCATCCAAAAAATCAAAGCCTCTCCATTGGGTGAAAATACCATTATTGCAGTGACCGGCGACCACAATGCAAGGTCGGTTTTCGATTATCCGGACATGAACCCGGTGGACAAATACGCCGTCCCCTTTATGCTTTATATCCCTGATTTATATAAAGAAAGGCTCGGTTTGTACGACACAGGTTGTTTCGCTTCGCACAAGGATGTTTTCCCTACCTTGTACCATTTGGCTTTATCCGGAACACCCTACGTAAATTCAGGAGTCAACCTGTTGGATAAACGGCAGACAGATGGGAATTTCGGTATCACTGAAAACTCAATCGTACTAACCGGTGCAGGTTGTATTCAATTTGAAATGAAACCGGTTTATTATGTTTGGTACGATCCGGCACGAACCGTATTGAAACCGGCCGGAAAAGAAGATATCCCTGAATTAAACAAAGCGATGATAAAGGGAAAATCCTTTCTTGCCTCGATGAACTATCTGATACAAAGAAGTATAAAAGAAAAATAAATTAAAATAATAAATAAACCGCATGAAAAATTTCATGTTATTCGTTTTTGTGTTTTGTTTTTCGCCTTATCTAATGGCTGAAATACCCACATTATTAAAGGAAGGAATGGTTCCTTTTTTGAATAACGACTTTCCGGCATCATGGAAAGCAGGTGTTCCTCCGGTATTTGAAAAGGGAGCAGGGAAAATGCAACGCGACGAGATGGCGCGTGTATTTATTTCACCTCAACGTATTGTATGGAAATATGATGGCGGTGGGAGATTGGTATTAAACGAATCCGTTCTACTCAAAGAAGGGAGTAGTCAAACTGCGCTTGGCACAGCCGATGCCTGTAAGATGACTACGACCGAAAACGAAACGGCTTCGATCTTATTAGATTACGGTAAAGAGATCCATGGAGGTTTGCAATTGGTTCTGGGCAGTTCGTCGCGCCGTGAACCGTCGCTTGTCCGGATACGTTTCGGCGAATCGGTAGGCGAATGTAACAGCCAAACCAACAATTCGGAATGGAAAGTGGGATTTGCGACCGACGACCATGCCAAACGTGATATCATCATGGAAATTCCACGTGATGGAATGATTGAAATCGGAAATACGGGATTCAGATTTGTACGGATCGATTTGTTGCAACCTGCGACCATTCATCTGAGAGAAGCCAGAGCGATCCTGCGATACCGCGATATTCCCTATTTGGGATCATTCAAGAGTAATGATGAGCGGCTTAATGAAATATGGCTGACAGGCGCATATACCGTTCATCTGAATATGCAGGAATACCTGTGGGACGGAATCAAACGCGACCGCTTGGTCTGGCTGGGAGATATGCACCCGGAAGTATCCACCATCTCAAGTGTTTTCGGTTTCAATGAGGTAGTACCCAAAAGTTTGGACTTAGCTTGCGGGCAATTTCCCCTTCCGCAGTGGATGAACAACATGAGCGCCTATTCCATGTGGTATCTCATTATCCAATACGAATGGTACATGCAACATGGTCAGATGGACTTTTTGCAAAAACACAAACCATATATCCTTGGATTGATTGATTTGATTGATGGGAAAATAGATGATGACGGCAACGAAACGCTGGCGCGCAGCCGCTTTTTAGATTGGCCGTCAACACCCAATTCGCAAGGTGTGGAAGCCGGCTATCGCGCATTATTGTACTGGGCGCTCAAAGATGCGGAAAAACTTTGTCAGATATTTGGCGAACCAATGTATGTGCAAAAAAGCAGGGCGGCATCTGAAAGGTTAAACCGGTTAACCAAAGGACATAACAACTTAAAACAGGGGGCGGCATTGATGGCGATTGCCGGAATTGCCGATCCGAAAACGATGTGTGACGAAGTGGTATCGGTGGGAGGCCCAAAAGGATTTTCCACTTTCTACGGATATTATATGCTTGAAGCGCAAGCATTAGCCGGGCAATATGCGGAAGCGCTCGATGTCATACGTCAATACTGGGGTGGTATGTTGGATATGGGGGCTACGACATTCTGGGAAGACTTCGACGTAGATTGGATGAAGGATGCCGCACGGCTGGATGAATTGACGCCCCCCGGTAAAAAAGACATCCATGGCGATTTTGGCGCTTATTGCTATCCGGGGTACAGACATAGTTTTTGTCACGGATGGGCCTCAGGGCCGACAGCTTGGATGACAAGGCACGTATTGGGAGTTGAAGTAGTCGAACCGGGAAGTAAAGCATTGAGGATTAAACCGAATCTTGGCGATCTGGAGTGGGTCGAAGGAACTTTCCCAACACCTTTCGGCATTGTAACCATCAAACATACTAAAACCCCAAACGGAACGGTTACTTCCGAAATCAAAGCGCCTAAAGGGGTGAAAATCATAAGAAAATGAAGAAGAGTTATGGGAAAGAGGTGTTTTTTTGTATTTTTTATTTTTTCGAGCTTCATCCTGAACGCTCAAGACCTGAATTTCGATCAACGCATTCGCCGTCTTATCGAACACGGCGAAAATCAATCGAATAAAGACGGTACACCCCATCCGGCGAATAGTCCATCCTTTTCAGATACAACTTTACAAGTTACCGGCTTTACTTCCCGATGGATTCCATTTGGGCCTGATGTGACTTATCAGGATACGATTATTGTAAGTCAATTGTTTTTAAAACCTGTTTTTCAACCCAAGTTATTCCGGTTTAAAAATGATGTCATTTTTTATCAACCCGAAAAATACATGAGTGTAAATAATTGGGATAAACCACTTTACGAATCGAAGGCATTTTTCGAAAAGGAAATACTTAAACATCGTTTCGAAATGATCGCTTTACAACAGCTTCAACGCAATGTTCCTTCTCTTTTTAAATATAGCATCGACAGTTTGCCTTCCGAAACCATCCGTGAGATTACAAATACGGAAAAACCAAGACTCCCCGTTCAGAATAGATCAATAAATCCGACCGAGTATGAGGTGCCCGCAAAATTTATCCCCGATCGCAAATATTGGATATCTTCTTTTGAAAGTGCAGTGAAATTTTCTGAAAATTCGACTTCTGCCAATTGGCATAGCAGCCCTTCTAAAACGTCGATCTTGAACCTTTTTACAAGAAATATTGTAAAGTACAACTATGCAAAAGACTTAATAAAGTGGGATAATGATATGGAAATCAAACTGAATCTATACAATGCGCCCAATGATACGCTCAGGAAATATAAAGTCAGTGATGATCTTTTGAAACTTCATTCCAATATAGGCCTGAAGGCTTTTAAAAAATGGCATTATACATTTGATGTAGAATTTAAAACCCAACTATTTAGAAACTTTCTGGAAAATACCAACAAAATACAGGCTGCTATTTTATCACCTTATACATTCAACTTTGGGTTGGGTATGAAATATGATCATACCCAAAAATATAAACGCATTGACAGGTCATTGGTGGTTTCCATCAATATAGCTCCGCTTGCTTATACCTATATGTCAACTATCAATGACAGTATTAACTTGGGGCGGTACGGATTTCCAAAAGATGAGGCAACCGGTTTATACAAAACATATTTAAGCAATTTCGGTTCTTCGATTGATTTCAACATGACATTGAATCCAAACCGGGATGTCACCTGGAAGTCCAGACTCAGGTATTTTACCAGTTATAACCGGGTGGTTTCTGAATTTGAAAATTCATTGGATTTTGCCGTAAGTAGATTTTTCTCTACATTGCTATATTTACATCTCAGATATGATGACGGTGTCACAAAAATCGACGAAAAATCGACTTATCTTCAATGGAGTCAATTGATTAGCTTCGGATTCAATTACAAATGGTAAAATGTATGAAAGATAAAATTTTAGTAACCGGAGGAACCGGATATATTGGCTCGCACACGGTAGTAGAGCTGCAAAGCTCAGGATATGAGGTTGTTGTCATAGACGACCTGTCAAATTCAAATATAGAAGTGTTGGATGGGATAGAAAAAATCACCGGCATCCGTCCGGTATTCGAGTTGTTGGACTGTTGTGACAAAGCCGGAATGGAAAATGTATTATCCAATCACAACCCCATCAAAGGAATCATTCATTTTGCCGCCAGCAAAGCGGTAGGCGAATCGGTCGGGCATCCCTTAAAGTATTATCGCAACAACATCGTTTCTTTACTCAATTTGCTGGAATTAATGCCCATATATAACATTGAGGGATTGGTTTTTTCATCGTCCTGTACCGTATATGGACAGCCTGACAATTTGCCTGTTACGGAAAATGCACCGATAAAACCTGCAATTTCACCCTATGGCAATACCAAACAAATTTGCGAAGAAATAATCCGTGATACCATTTATTCCGGTTCATCTTTTAAGAGTATTTTATTGCGCTATTTTAATCCGATAGGCGCCCACCCGAGTACGGAAATTGGTGAATTGCCTATCGGAGTACCTCAGAATCTGACGCCTTACCTGACACAAACCGCAGCAGGTATACGTCCGGTATTGAATATCTTCGGCGACAATTACGATACCCCCGATGGATCATGTATACGGGATTATATTAATGTAGTTGATTTGGCAAAGGCGCATGTTGTCGCAGTCAACCGGATCATGAAAGGAGATGCAACAAATAATCTCGAAATCTTTAACTTAGGGACAGGACGCGGGATCTCCGTACTGGAACTGATCCGAACTTTCGAAAAAGTGACAGGCGTCCCGGTGGCTTATCAAATCGTTGGTCGACGCGACGGAGACATTGAAAAAGTGTGGGCCGACCCCACTCTTGCCAATAATGTACTGGGATGGAATGCAATAGAGACTTTAGAAGACACATTGGTTTCAGCTTGGCGGTGGCAACAAAAGTTATACGCGAAAGAAGAAGTCGTGAAAACAAACTGAATTTGACATTGATAACAGGTGTATATAAAAAACATGTTATACAACATGTTTTTAAATGCGCAAATTCGGAGGAAGAAACTTAATTTTACACGCAAATTTGACGACTACGAACAACTATGGAAATTGATCAAACGCTTTCCGGTCTGCAAATTGCCGATTTTGAAAGGCTGGTAGACGGAAAAGAGGTGACACTTTGTGTGTTAACAAACAAAAAAGGCAGCGAGCTTGCCGTTACCAATTACGGCGCTATTATTGTTTCGCTTATGGTTCCCGCTCAAAATGGGACGATGACCGATGTGGTTACCGGATATCGAAAATTGGAAGATTATTTTGCTTCCGAAAGATCGTATTTAGGGGCGGTATGCGGGCGCTATGGGAACCGCATTGCAAAAGGGTGTTTTTCATTGGATGGCACGGTCTACGATCAATTGGTGATAAACAATGGACCCAACCATTTGCATGGGGGCGTCAAGGGCTTCGATTCGGTGGTATGGGATGTACAACGATTAGATAGTCAGGCGATTGAATTATCATACCTTTCGGTAGACGGTGAAGAAGGCTATCCGGGTACGCTTCATTCAATCATAACTTATTTCTTGTCGGACGACGATGAATTGGTGATCACGTATCGAGCTGAAACAGATAAACCTACGGTACTAAATCTGACCAATCATTCATACTTTAATCTTTCAGGCGCGGGCGATCCATCGATATATGACCATCAAGTCACGATCAATGCCGATTATTACCTTCCGACCGACGATAGTTCCATCCCTTTCGGCATGCCTGAAAAGGTGGAAAATACCCCAATGGATTTTCGTGAATCTCATGAAATCGGTGAACGCATTGACCATGCTTTCGAACAGTTGGTCTTTGGAGCCGGCTACGATCATACATACATTATTAATAAGAAGCCGGATGAATTGAGTTTTGCCGTTCGTTGTATCTCTCCTAAAACAGGCATCGTAATGGATGTTTTTACAACTG
The DNA here is from genome assembly GCA_031260575.1 of Tannerella sp. Lineage (GTDB taxonomy): Bacteria > Bacteroidota > Bacteroidia > Bacteroidales > Tannerellaceae > Tannerella. The sequence continues at coordinate 2,651 of JAIRJR010000005.1, read as the reverse complement.
AGCCGGGTGTTCAAATGTATACCGGAAATTGGTTGTCAGGAAATTATCCCGGTAAATATGGACGTTGCTATCCAAGGCGTTCGGCCGTTTGCTTCGAAACACAACATTTCCCGGATAGCCCGAACAAGCATGACTACCCGACAAGCGTACTTCGCCCGGGCGAAGTGTTTAACAGTCAAACCGTATATAGATTTTCAAAAATATAAATTATTAACTTTTTTAAAATAGAAAAGAATATGGAAACGAAGAAGAATTATGCGTTACCAATTTTTATGATGATCTTACTTTTCGGTATGATCTCATTTGTTACAAACTTAGCCGCGCCGATGGGAGTGGTACTGAAAAATCTTCCCGGGGTAACCGAGGGGATGGGGCTACTCGGAAACATGGCTAACTTTATTGCTTATGCCGTAATGGGTATTCCCGGCGGAATCTTATTGCAAAGAATCGGTTACAAGAAAACGGCATTGCTTGCTATTGCCATTGGTTTTGTGGGTATTTTTATTCAGTATCTTTCCGGACATGCAGGACAATCATCGGCTTTTATTGTTTATCTGCTCGGCGCTTTTGTCGCGGGTTTCTCAATGACTTTGCTTAATACGGTTGTCAACCCAATGTTGAACACTTTAGGAGGTGGTGGAAACAAAGGTAACCAATTGATTCAAATTGGTGGTTCCTTTAATTCCGTTATGGCTACTTTTACGCCTGCCTTTGTGGGTGTTTTAATCGGTGAAGCCGCTAAAGCACAAATCACCGATATTTTCCCGGTGATGTATATGGCTTTGGGTGTTTTTGCACTTATATTTGTCGTTTTATGGCTTGTTAAAATTCCCGAACCTCAATCTCAATGGTCGTCCGAGAAAATAGGTACATTGATGTCGGGAGCCATAAAATTCCGTCATTTCATATTGGGAGCGGTCGGTATTTTTGTCTATGTGGGCGTAGAAGTCGGAACACCCGGTATATTGTTGTTTTGGCTTTCTGATACCATCGCTGTGAACGGAGCTGCAATTGCCGGTTCGGTTGCAGGAACTTATTGGTTTCTGATGCTGATCGGCCGTCTGTGCGGCGCTTCCGTAGGCGGAAAAGTTTCGAGTAAAACCATGCTTACGGTTGGATCATTGGTCGCAGCAGTATTGGTATTGGCAGCTATTTTTGCACCGGTTACCTCCCAAGTGTCCATGCCCGTTTGGTTTGGAGGTTTTTCTTTCGGTTTTGCCCAGGTGCCCATTAATGCAATGTTCCTCGTATTGGTAGGTTTATGTACATCAATCATGTGGGGTGGTATATTCAATTTGGCTGTTGAAGGACTGGGTAAGTATATCGCAGTCGCTTCCGGTCTGTTTATGGTAATGGTTTGTGGTGGAGGAATCCTTCCCTGGATTCAGGAAATGGTAGCTAAATCAATCGGATACCAACTCAGTTACTGGGTAATGTTTGCCGGATTCGCCTATTTACTCTTCTACGCAGTTATTGGCAGCAAGAACGTAAACAAAGACATCAAGGTAGATTAACATTGATCCTTGATCAAAACTGATAAAAATGGATATTGAACACGTAAGAAGTCGTTTCATCAAACATTTTGACGGAAGTACGGGGTCGGTATATACGTCCCCCGGACGTGTGAACCTGATTGGAGAACATACGGATTATAACGGAGGATTTGTTTTTCCCGGAGCGATAGACAAAGGGATGATGGCCGAAATCAAATTGAATGGCACGCAGAAAGTGCGTGCCTATTCGATTGATATGAAAGACTATATCGAATTTGGCTTCAATGAAGAAGATGCGCCCCGTACAAGCTGGGCACGGTATATCTTTGGGGTTTGCCGCGAAATCATCAAACGTGGCGGTAAGTTGGAAGGATTTAATACTGCATTTGCCGGTGATGTGCCGTTGGGTGCTGGAATGTCATCGTCTGCTGCATTGGCAAGTACATACTCCTTTGCGTTAAATGATATGCTCAATTTGGGCATTGACAAATTTGAGCAGGCTAAAATCGGGCAGGCTACCGAACATAATTACTGTGGCGTGAAGTGCGGAATCATGGATCAGTTTGCATCCCTGTTTGGCAGAAAAGGCCACTTGATTCGTTTGGACTGTCGCTCATTGGAGTATGAATATTTCCCGTTTGATCCGCAGGGATATCAATTGGTGTTGTTGGATACGGTTGTTAAACACGAATTAGCTTCTTCGGCCTATAACAAACGCCGCGAATCGTGCGAAAGAGTGGCTGCAAAATTAAATTCCGAATTCCTGCGTGGCGTGAAAATGGAACAGTTGCAAGCTATCAAGAACGAAGTCAGCGAAGAAGACTACATGCGTGCCGAGTATGTGATAGGCGAAGAACAGCGCGTGCTGGATGTTTGTGAAGCGCTTCAGAGAGGCGACTACGAAACTGTCGGACAAAAGATGTACGAAACGCATGACGGCATGAGCAGGCTGTATGAAGTAAGTTGCGAAGAGCTTGATTTCCTGAACGATATTGCCAAAGAATGTGGCGTGACGGGATCACGTGTGATGGGCGGCGGTTTTGGCGGGTGTACGATCAATTTAGTCAAAGACGAACTATATGAACCGTTTATTACCAAAGCCAAAGAAGTTTATAAAGCGAAATACAATCGCTGTCCGAAAGTCTATGATGTCGTCAT
>JAIRJR010000343.1 GCA_031260575.1 Tannerella sp. | reverse complement strand
CTTCTGTAGCAGATATATTGGTAAAAGCCATATTAGGGCCATCCCACTGAAGAATCTTCCTAAGTCCTTGCAGTCGAACTGCCAACACACCTAAAAGTACCATTTCGTTGAACGGGCCTGAATATGCGAAGTTACTTGTAGACTCCACTCTGTTTGCCGGAGATTCTTTACAGGCGCGTATCCAATCTTGTTCGTGGTAGCCGTCAATATAACCGGTAGCGCCCGGAATACGTCGTAAGGTTTGTGGTACATTAGGTTTTCGCCCTGAAAGTAACCTTGCATTAAACCCTCCGCAATCGCAATGTAATGTATCCTTGGAACCCACAAACAAACAGCCTCCTAAGCCATCTCCCATCAGATTGATACCGTCAGGCATCAAATCGGGTCGATTGGGAAGTAATCCACCATCATACCAATAAACCTTTACCTCAGGCATAGAAACTCTGAGTAAATTATCCCGGGCTGGAAATACAAACTCAACCATTTCCGATTGTGGAGGCGATTCCGTATTGAACATAGACGAACTTCCCTGTATTTTTGTAGGATAACCTAACTTTAAAGCTTGGTAGATAGGATCAAGCACATGACAGGCCATATCACCGAATGCTCCGGTACCAAAATCCCACCATCCACGCCAGTTCCAGGGCGTATAAATTTCATGAAAAGGACGCATAGGCGCGGGGCCGATAAACAAATCCCAATCAAGGGTATTGGGTATCTTCATTGCAGTTTTGGGACGTTGTAAACCCTGAGGCCATATCGGACGATCCGTCCATGCATGCACTTCGCGTACTTCACCAATCTCACCATTCCAGATCCATTCGCACACCTGTCGCACCCCGTCGCCGGAATTGGCTTGATTGCCCATCTGAGTAGCCACCTTGTATTTTGCTGCTAAACGTGTCAAAAGACGACTTTCATATATCGAATGGGTCAATGGTTTCTGGCAATACACATGTTTTCCCATCGTTAATGCGGTAGCAGCTATGGCGGCATGAGTATGATCGGAGGTAGCAATCATCACGCCGTCAATATCCTTCCCCATATCGTCAAACATTTTACGCCAATCCTTGTATTTTTTCGCATCCGGAAAATCCTTAAATGTCCGGTCGGCATAATGCCAATCCACATCACACAACCCGATAATGTTTTCGGGTTTCATTCCGCTTAGGTTGGGGCGACCTTTGCCACCTATACCAATTCCGGCAATATTCATTGTGTCGCTTGGCGCACGGTAACCAAAGCCACTGATTACGGATGACGGCAGAATGGTAACTCCAGCTGCTATCATTGCCGATTTCTTAATAAAATCGCGTCTTGATTCGTTCATAGTTTAATCATTGAATTAATTTCGAACAAAAATAGTTCAAAAAGTTGTTTTTTACATGTGAAATCAAAAAAAAGTGTAGTTTTGTGAGTTAGATTAAAATATTTTAAATAAACACATATATATTTATCATGGAAAGAACAAAAGTTGCTATTTTGGGCACCGGATTTATTGCCCACATTCACATGGAAAGTTACGCAAGATTTATTCCGGAAGCTGAGGTTGTTGCAGTGATGGGTATCAATCAGAACGAGGCAAAAGCTTTTGCACTGGCTCACGGTATACCCCAATGGTTTAATGACTTAGGCATGCTCTTGTCTGAATCAGATGCAGAGGTCATTGACATTTGTATTCCTAACTACCTGCATCACAAGGCCTGTATGAAAGCTGCAGCAGCAAACAAGCACGTTATCGTTGAAAAACCTTTAGCGATTACCTTGGAAGAAGCCGATGAGATGATTGGTATCTGTAAAAAGCAAGGGGTTCTCCTGATGTATGCCGAAGAACTTTGTTTTGCTCCCAAATATGAGAGAGCCAGGGCTTTGGTAGAACATGGAGCCGTTGGAAACGTCTATATGCTTAAACAAGCAGAAAAACATTCCGGTCCTCACAGCGCCTGGTTTTATAATAAAGAGCTTGCCGGCGGCGGTGTGATGATGGATATGGGTTGCCACGCTTTAGCCTGGTTTCGCTGGATGAACAAAAATAACCCTGTCAAAACCGTCTACGCCGACATGAAGACCGTATTACACAATACCGATTGCGATGACAACACGCTGACTGTCATCGAATTTGAAAATGGAGTCACCGCGCTTGCCGAAAATAGTTGGGCACGACACGGTGGCATGGACGACCGTATTGAAATATATGGCGACAAAGGCGTTATCTATGCAGACCTGTTCAAAGGCAATTCCATGTTAACCTACAGTGTTGACGGTTACGACTATGCCAGCGAAAAAGCGGGAAGCAGTCAAGGCTGGTCGTTCACAATCTTTGAAGAAGTCTTTAATCAAGGATATCCTCATGAACTCAAACACTTTATCAGTTGTGTTCGCGAAGGGACAAAACCATTGGTAACCGGAGAAGACGGACGTGTCGTGCTTGAACTGATTTACGCCGCCTACGCTTCAGCAAAGTCAGGCGCCAAGATAAGCCTGCCCTTCTCGGCAAAAGTAAAGTATCCGATGGAACTTTGGTTGTAATCGTGTAGCATGTTGGATTTTTTGTAGTTATAGGCTGTTTGGATGAAGTTTTGTTATCCTTCATCCCAACTTGGATTAATTCATCATTTAAAACTAAAAAGCGCCCGTATCTTTTTTATGGAGCGTTGGAGCAGGTTTTGGGCTGATTGGTAGTTGAGGTTCATCAATGAACATATATGTTTCAATTCAAATTCTTGAATATAACGGTAATAAATGATTTCTTTCTGCCGGGCGGTTAAGGATAATAGTATTTTTTTTACTAATTTTTGACGGTTTTTGTCGGATTCGTTTGCGATAAATTGATCTTCGACGGTTGGTTCCAAGAGGAATGAAGACATTTCGGGTTCGATATATTCATATTTGGATTGCTTGTGAATCGCTCGGGCTAAGTTGTTTTTTAGGGAAACAAAAAGATAGACTTTGATGTTCTCAGGGGGTGGGCCAAGGCGTTTTCTGTTTTTATAAAATGATGTAAACAAGTCCTGTATGCAGTCTTTCACCAATTCACTATCCGATGTAAATCGTAGGCCGTACCGGAAGAGCATCTGTACATATTCGTTATAAAGCCTGCTATATGCATTGTTATCACCCGATAAAAACTTTCTCCAACATATATTGCTTTCATCTTCCAACATGAATACTCGTTTTGGCTTGATAAACTATTTAAAAAATAGTCTGCAAAAATAAACAATTTGAATAATTTCAGGGTCCTATCTTATTGGTTTGGATAACTAATTCTTTACCTCTTAATAGCTCATCATGCGAGATGAAATAGCCGTTTACCTTCTGACCGTCGTAGGTGATGTTGGTGATCTTTTTCCCGTTATTTTCCTTGCGGATTGTAAAAGGGGTATCACCTAAGGCAAACGTAACGCGGTCGAAAAGCGGAACAGTAATAATATATTCCGAATCGGCAGGGGAGAAGGAATATAATCCAATGGAATTGAGTACATACCATGCCGATAATCCGCCTTCATCGTCCATACCGGCATAAGCCAAACCTTCCTTGCCCATGTTGTAATAATCGTTCATCAGAATATTCAGTTTTTCCTGCGCTTTTTCTTGTTTATCGATGAAATAGTAATAATAAGATATGCCTTGAGCCGGTTGATTGCCTGCACAATACTGTCCGAAAAAGCCGGTCAGATTATCTGCTTCATATCCGCCCCAGGGGACAGTAAATACCGAATCAAGTTTCAATTCGAAAGCCTGTTTGCCGGGGACAAGACCTATCAGTCCTTCGGGATCATGCAAAGCAAAAAAAGTAGATTGCCAAGCGTTGGATTCGCGAAACATGTACACGTAATATGGATAAGCGGGATCGAAGGGAGTTACCCAGTCGCCGTTTTCCCACCGTCCCCGCACGAAACCTGTCGACGGGTCGAATACGTTTTTGTAGTTTTTCGAGCGTTGCATCAGGATGTTGTAATGATCCGTATCGCCCATCTCTTTGGCCATAAGCGCAACGGCATAATCGCTGTAAGCATATTCGATCGTTTTCATTACCGCTGCTTTCGCTTCGTCTTCTTCTGTCTTCACCGTGGGATTTTCGACACGGTTTTCGGCAATCCAACCTTGACGAATGTATTCGTCGAGGTAGCGTCTGCCGCCTCTTCTGCCTCCTTCAGCAGGTACGGTAGCGTTGCGCAACATGTAATGATAGAGGGTATCTATTTCATAATCGCGCAACCCCCGTTTATACATACCGGTGTAAAATGCCATGGAAAAGTCGCCGTGAAAGCCGCTTGACAAATAACCGGAGGATTTGGCTCTTTCAATGTCGGATCTGATCACATGGGTGGTTAATTCAGGCTCGATCATTCCCATTAACACCATTTTATTGGCGTATGTGTCCCAATAATTGTTGCCGGCGTAATAATCAAAACCCTTATTGACCACATTACCGCGTGTATCGATATATTCACCATCAACATCGCTACGCAGCGCAGGCCATTGCAATGCGCGATATAGTGTTGAATACAACGTTTTCTGTTGCTTTTCCGTCCCGCCGGTTACCCTGATTTTCGACAGGAGGGTCTCCCACGTATTTTCGGCTTCGTCCGCCACTTGTGCGAAGTTTTTGTTTAGCATTTCCACTTCCAGATTTTTCTTTGCTTTCTCAATGCTAACAAACGAAAAACCAATCTTCAACTCCAAGGGTTTGTGACCGTCCGCAAAATGAACGATGGTGAGTGTTTCCTTGTCGTTTTTGATCGAATCGGTGTTTTTGATTGTGTGATTGGCCACCGCATAAAAGTAAATATCGCTTTGAGAACCGGAAAATGTATTTTCGTTTTCCTGTTTGAAAGTCCATCTTGCGTTTGCACGCAGGCTATTCATTCGCGACAAGGTGAGTAACAATTTCTTTTCGTCCCCTTTGCGGTATGTAAATTTGTGATAGGCGCAACGCATTGTGGCGGTCATTTCGGCATTGATGCCGTAGCGTTCGAGGAAAACCTGATAATAACCGACTTTGGCCGATTCGTTTTCGTGGCTATAGCCCGAATGGTAATTATCGGCCGTTATCTGTCCGGTAAAAGGAAGAATGGGCACATGTCCCAAGCCCCATTGTCCTTTGCTCGAATGAAAGAATGCGTAGATATTCGGATCTTCGTACTGATAACCCGATCCACTGCCAAACATGGTTACCGGCGTTGCCTGCACCATACCGTGGGGCAAGGTAGCGCCCGGAAAACACTCGGCGCCCCATGCACGGGTAATGCCTTGAGCCGGTCGACGGCCGAACTCGGTTAGAACCGTTCGAAATTCGGGATTTTCGCTGAGTGTATATCCAAGATCGGCACTTTCCCAAAGCGTGGTTGTGCCAAGGAACGGATTGACGTAGTCAGTCAGTTTCGGAGTAGTTGAATGACAACTAATGAGCATCGTCAATAATAAAACGATGGGAATGAGTGATTTTTGGTTCATAAATGTAATAATGGATTGGGTTTATAATTTGCCTTGCTTCTGCAGCATCGCCAATGCTTCCATCAGCATACATCCGCTTAAATGTTCGGTTAACCCCGTTCGTTCGCCGGGCGGCGTCTTCCAATAAGGACTGAATAATGTCTTTGGTTTGGAAGTCCCTTCTGTCCATAATGTTTCTCCGTTGTATTTCAAAAAATCGACATACCGGTTCCGAATGTCATTGCTAAGTCCATCCGATAGAATCAATTGTGCAAAATAACGGATAAAAATCCCTTTAAACAACCCCCCATCGCCCGAACCTTCTCTTTTGAGTAAGTTGTGGCCGGTATCGATCATGGATTTTAGGGTATAATTTGCAGCTTGGATAGCGTCGTCAAGGTATGATTTTTCACCGGTAATTTTATAGAGTTCAACAGCGGCTCCTAAAAACGTCCCCTGATTGTAAGTATAAATTCTTCTGTTGATTACCCCGGTACGGGTGTTCAGGTTGTCGTATACCGCACCGCTATCGGGGCTGAACAGGTACTGCTTTTCCCAGGCGTAAATTCTTTTCGCCCATTCCAAATCTTCTTTTTCGCCAAACGCTTGATACAGTCGGGCGGCAAGGATAGCGGCAGGGCCATTGGAGCAGGCATTTTTACTATGCCGGTTCCTGCGGGATTCCCAAAAAATCCCACCCTCACCGGCATCAGTCCAGGCTCTTTTGATGCCGAATGCAGCATTGTTATCCTCCATATCGACGGTTGTCCCGTCCCATACTTCCCTGCAGGTGGTCAGAAAAGCGGTGATTCCGGTTGCTTGATATGCACGTAGCGAAGCTAAGCCAATCCATTCCATATCATCGATATAGTTGTTAGCCCATTTGTTGCCGTTTGCCGTGCGGACGCCTGTGAGCCATGCTTCAAAATGACTTTTGTAAAAGTCGTCGCCCGACCGGACATAAGCATCTACCAGCACATCCAAAGCATGTGCCTGAGGCCAGTAGTGCCCACCCCAGGTACTGCTGTCGGAAGCCTGGTTGAAATATCCTGTCGACGTATTCAGGAAGTTATTGATAAGCGACTTGCTACTGCTGTCAGCCACAGCCGTCCAGTTTATTGAGACACTTGCATGCCGGTCGATACTTATATTCCCCAAAAGAACAGGAATCAAGGCTGAAAGGATGAATAATTTTATGCATTTCATAAGTAATACTATATTAATGGAACAACAAAAATAGTTATTTTTGGGGAGAAAACATTTTTTTGCGCAAACATTTTCGGGAAATGAAATAATCTTACCCGCAATAAAAAAACCTCCTCACAATTTCCATCATCTGATCCGGATTTTTTTCCAATTGCATGCGAATATCCTTATCATCGAATTTCTTTAGATCTTTGATGATTCCATCAATAATGTGTGCGGGAAAGACGCCGTAGCGTTCGTATATGGCTCTTTGCCGGTCAAGCATTCCGGCAGATTCCCAACAAGATACCGGCAAACTGTTTAAAGAGGCCGCTTTGTTTTTATGTTCCTCATGGAAAATATTCACATTCACGTAAGTTTTTTGTGCGACTTCCATCGCATCGTCCATTTCAAACCCGTAACGTGCTGCTACCGTAAGCCCTGCCAATAATAGATATATATCAGCCGAACCATCGGGGCAACGAAATTCGATTGTTTGCTTTTGCGAACGGTCCATCTCTATGGGTGGTTCCAACGGATTTTCGTTAGCCACCATATCGTTGTTGGTGGTCCACCCCAATGGAACGCGGACAAGTACAGACCGGTTGCTATCGCCCCAACAAACCGTTGTCGGCGCTTCCTGATGGGGAACCAAACGGAAATACGACGCCGGATTCTTATTCCCGAATGCCGTTAAGGAAGGCGCACAATGCATATAGCCCGCAATTGCCGATTTGGCAATATCATTCAGACACCCGCCGGTAACCATACAGTTGTGACCGTCTTTCATGATACACGTGTGAATGTGCATGCCGCTTCCTGCTTTTCCAGTCGCAATTTTAGGCGCAAATGTAACATCCAAACCATATTGATAAGCCAGTTTACGTATAATCCATTTGGCTACAATAATCTGGTTGGCTGCACTTTCAATATCTGTAACCAAAAATTCTATCTCATTTTGTTCATAGATTTTTTGGTCTAACGTAAAATTACCAACCTCGGAATGGCCATATTTTACTTTGCCACCCGCACAGGCTATCCGATACATGGCTTCCATCCGAAAGTCTTCAAACTTGGCAAAGGGGCCCGACTCATGATAGCCTTTCTGGTCGGTCGCCTGAAAGTTCGCTTCTTGTTCGCCTATCACATAATATTCGAGTTCGCCCATGACCTGAAAATCCATTCCCGTGACCTCTTTGAAAGACTCAGCCGCTTTTTTCAAAATATATTCGGGGGCTATTTCCAAAGGCTTTCCATCCCTGGTGTAGTATGAACAAAGTATGCAAAGCGTGGGCAATTCGGTGAAAGGATCGACAAAAGCGGTTCTGAACTTTGGAATCACATACAAATCGCTCGACCCTGTCTCTACAAATGCGAACAGACTTGATCCGTCAATGCGTTCGCCGTGTGTTAAAATCCGGTCTAAATAAGTGGAGTCATTGATCACAAAATTGAGCGATTTTAACCGTCCGTCGCCGCCGGCATACCGGAAATTAAGCATTTTGATCCCTTTATTTTCAATGAACCGGATAATATCTTCCTTGGTGAAGTTTTCAGGTTCTTTGTTCAAATGCCGAACCAACGGATTCAAGCTTGTGGAAAAATGATTGGGGTGCATATGTGAATGTTGAAAAGATGAATGAATGGTCAAATAAGTCAAATTGGCGGCGAAAGTACATATTTTTTTTGTTTTTGGTTAATTATTCTTATATTTGCTCGAAATTATAAACTGAAAAAGCGAATCAACTCATCAATGAAAACGCATCGTTCATCATTTTCGTCAAACCGCATTTTGGTGGTGGGCAGTACCAATACAGATATGGTTGTGAATACAAAATCGTTGCCGCGCCCGGGTGAAACGGTTTTGGGAGGCTCATTTCTGTTGAATGCCGGAGGGAAGGGCGCCAATCAGGCAGTAGCCGCCGCCCGTTTGGGTGGAGATGTTTCCTTTATTTGCAAAACCGGAAACGACATTTTTGGTCGTGAAGCAATCAAACTGTTTGAAAAAGAAGGAATTGATACATCCTGTATTTTGACGGATCCCGACCATCCATCAGGCGTCGCATTAATTATGGTCGATGCGTCAGCCGAAAATTGCATTGCTGTGGCTTCGGGCGCAAACGCCAACCTGTTGCCTTCGGATATCATGGCAGCCAAACAAGCTATTGATGATGCGGGATACGTATTGATGCAATTGGAAATACCGCTTCAAACGGTTGAATTTGTGGCTGATTCGGCTTTTCGGAAAGGCAAAAAAGTGATTTTAAATCCCGCTCCCGCTCAAGCCTTATCCCCATCGTTGTTAAGTTGCCTTTATGCCATCACCCCGAACGAAACGGAAGCGGAAATCATTTCCGGCGTCCGCATTACCGATGCCCAATCAACCATTGAAGCAGCCCGGGCGATTGCCAACCTGGGCGTTCGTCATGTAATCATCACATTAGGCTCAAAAGGTGCATTGCTGTATTCCGAAGCACAACCCACAGTTATTCCTGCGCAAAAGGTTGAGGCGGTAGATACGACTGCGGCAGGCGATGTCTTTAACGGCGCTTTCACCCTGGCGCTTTCTGAAGGTTTGGGACTTGTTGAGGCTGTCGGTTTTGCCTGTAAAGCAGCGGCTATATCCGTCACGCGCTCCGGCGCCCAGGCTTCAGCTCCCTTTAGAGGTGAATTATGAATGATGATTAATTGAATCATTGAATATGAAATGAACTTCGGATATTGAACAATTACCTACTAATTATATGAACAAATGAGAAATACATTTTTTTTTACGATCTTCACGCTATTCCTGCTTACGGGAATGAGTTCGTGCGAATCATCTTCAGGGGCGAAGCAAATGGGGATTGCATCGGAAGTCACCTTGTCGAAAGAGGTCTTGATGGATAAAATCAAAGGAGGCTGGGCCGGGCAAACCATTGGTTGTACTTATGGAGGGCCGACCGAGTTCCGGTTCAACGGAACGATGATACAGGATTATGTGCCATTAGAATGGCGCGACGGTATGATCAAGTGGTATTATGAAAATTCACCGGGATTATATGACGATGTCTATATGGACTTGACGTTTGTCGATGTTTTCGAACGTTTGGGATTGGATGCGCCGGTCGATTCGTTTGCAATGGCTTTTGCTACAGCCGGATATGCTTTGTGGCATGCCAATCAGGCAGCCCGTTACAATATTTTGCAAGGCATTATGCCTCCGGCATCCGGGCATTGGTTGAATAATCCGCATGCAGATGATTTGGATTATCAGATTGAAGCCGATTATGCCGGATTGATGGCTCCGGGAATGCCGAACACAGCTTCCGCAATCTCCGATAAAATCGGGCATATCATGAACTACGGCGATGGTTGGTATGGTGGCGTCTATGTCGGCGCCATGTATACGCTCGCGTTTATTTCGGACGACATTCAATTTGTGGTTTCCGAAGCACTGAAGACCATACCCGAACAAAGTCGTTTTTATCAATGTATCAATGATGTGATCCAATGGCATAAACAATATCCCAACGACTGGAAAAGCACTTGGTTTGAGTGCGAAAAGAAATGGAGTGAAGATGTAGGTTGCCCCGATGGCGTGTTCGTTCCGTTTAATATTGACGCAGTAATCAATAGCGCTTATATCGTCATCGGTTTGTTGTATGGCGAAAAAGACTTTTTCAAGACGATTGATATTGCCACCCGTTGCGGCCAGGATTCGGATTGCAACCCGGCTTCGGCCGGAGGCATCTTAGGTACGTTGTTGGGTTATCGTAATATTCCCGAATATTGGATGAAAAACCTGCGTGAAGTGGAAGATATGGATTTTGCCTATACAACGATATCACTCAATAAGACCTATCAAATGAGTATGAACCAAGCTTTGCAGTTGATCGAACGAAACGGAGGGAAAGTGGGCGCCAACGAAGTGACAATCGTTTACCAACCTCCCGTTCCCGTACGTTACGAAAAATCTTTCGAGGGGTTATATCCGGTAAAAAAGTCGGGCATCAATAAACTGATTTCCGAAGTTGGTGAATTTTCGTTCGAAGGCGCCGGTGTTGTTTTCAGAGGCAATGTGAACTCAAGGGATAGGGAATATGTTGCCAAAGTGGAAATGTATATCGATGGCCGATTGACGGAAACAGCCAATCTCCCGGCAGCTTCCCGAACACGCCGTCACGAACTGTTCTGGAAATACCAATTGCCGGAGGGAAATCATACCGTCACATTCAAATGGTTGAATCCCCATCCGGATGCAACGGTTCGATTTGGCGAGGCATTGGTATATACCAAGATTTCAGAGTGATTATTTACGGTTGCCATGATTTTCTTTACTGATTATTAAATGATTTGGATATGGGAAAGTATTTGATTTTTTTATTGGTTCTTCTTTCGTTCGTTGCTTGTACTCAACAAAAGACTGAAACAGTTGTGCCGGTTGCCATAATCTTTGATACGGATTTGGGACCTGATTATGACGATGTGGGTGCATTGACTTTGTTACATGCCTTAGCCGACAGCGGGAAAGTCGAAATTTTGGCAACCATCTCATCCAACAAAAATGAATGGGTTGTTCCCTGTATTGAAGTGATCAATACGTATTTCAATCGTCCCTTGATCCCTGTCGGCGCGCCGAAAAGCGAAGGAGGAGTCGACCTGACCACTTGGCATAAAGTGAAATGGACAGAAGTGCTGCCGGCTAAGTATAAACATCAAACCCCCAAAACATCGGACGCTCCCGATGCCGTCAAAGTCTATCGGAAAGTATTAAGCAATAGCCCGGATCAGGGTGTGGTGATTTGTACCGTCGGTTTCCTGACCAACTTGAAAGACTTGTTATTATCTGTTGGAGATGAGAGTTCACCCCTTTCGGGCAAGGCACTAATTACCCGGAAAGTGAAACATGTGGTTTCGATGGCGGGGTGGTTTCCGGAAGGACGCGAATTTAATGTCCATTGCGATACGCCTGCTTCGATCGTTGTGTTTGAAAATTGGCCTACAGATATCATTTTGAGCGGATTTGAAATCGGAAAGGACGTGTTGACCGGCAAAAAGTTGGTACAGATGAATGTAGAGGGCAGCCCGGTAAAGGAGACTTACGAGCTGTGTTTCGCAGAGGGCGACCCAAACGGTCGAAACAGTTGGGATCAGACTGCTACATTGGTGGCAGCCAAAGGATTCGAACCCTATTACAACGCTGAGAGGGGAATCATGAGGGTGGACAGTATCGGGAAAAACGATTGGACTCCCTCCGAAAACGGAACGCATATCCGTTTGATTCATAAATTCCCTCCCGAAGAAATCGCCTCAATGATTGAGACCTATATGATGCATCAACCGATACAATAACTCAATTAACTACTAATCATTATATATATGTTTATTGTACATAATTATTCGCTCGCAGTCATTTTCTGTTTTGTGACCATGCTTTGTTGGGGATCATGGGGAAATACCCAGAAATTAGCCTCCAAGACTTGGCGTTATGAGTTGTTCTATTGGGATTATGTAATCGGTATCTTGCTGTTTGCATTGATCTCGGCATTTACCTTGGGAAGCATTGGCGCTGAAGGGCGTAGTTTTCTGCCCGACCTGGCTCAGGCGGACTGGGGAAATATGGGCAGCGCTTTTCTGGGTGGTATCATCTTTAATGCCGCCAATATTCTTTTGTCGGCTGCCATTGCCATTGCCGGTTTGTCGGTGGCTTTTCCCGTTGGCATCGGATTGGCTTTGGTACTGGGTGTGTTAATCAACTATTGGGGACAACAGTCCGGCGATCCGCGTTTATTGTTCGTTGGTGTACTATTGGTCACAATTGCCATCGTCCTGAATGCGCTGGCATATAATAAACAGGCAAAACAGGCCAAGAAAGTATCGTCGAAAGGGATTATCATCTCATTGGTTGCCGGGCTTTTGATGTCGTTCTTCTACCGTTTTGTCGCCGCTTCGATGGATTTGGAGAATTTCGTCAACCCGGCTGCCGGGAAAATGACGCCTTATACGGCTATGTTTATTTTTGCCTGTGGTATTTTTGTCAGCAATTTTGCATTTAACACCTTAGTCATGAAAAAGCCATTTGAGGGAGAGCCGGTTAAGTTTAGTTCCTATTTCAAAGGCGGTTTCAGCATCCATTTGGTCGGTGTGTTGGGTGGTTTGATTTGGGGTTTGGGTAATGCCTTCAATCTGATTGCCGCCGGAAAAGCGGGCGCTGCCATTTCCTACGGATTGGGGCAGGGCGCTACTTTGGTGTCGGCTTTCTGGGGTGTTTGTATCTGGAAAGAATTTAGAAATGCACCGAAAGGAGTCAATGGTTATTTATATCTGATGTTTCTGTTGTTTATTGCAGGGATTGGGTTGATTATAATGGCCGGGGTTTGAAGAACCGAAAATCGAAAACCTGTTAAAAAGCAGGAACATAACCGCTCTCATTCGTTCCGCTTGGGAAATTTGAATCAGTCTTATCTCCGTGTTGGCGTTGTTGTGGAACGGCGTTGCGGTTGGGTCTGTTGGTCTTGCTGTTGGTCTTGTTGTCGTCGCTGTTGCACTTGCTGTTGCGGTTGTTGTTGATCTTGTTGTTGTTGCTGACGGCGTTGTACTTGTTGCTGATCTTGTTGTTGACGGCGTTGCGGCTGTACTTGTTGCTGTTGTTGCGAATTGATATTATCACTTTGTGCTCGTTGAATTTGTCGGGTTGATTGCGGAGCGGCGCTGTTTCTGACCTGCGGTTGGTCTTGTGTCGGACGGTACTCGCGGGATTCGGGCGAAACTTCCGGTTGTGTTCTTGACGATGGAGTTGATGTCCTTCCGGCGGGTTGATCCGGTTGGGTTCTTGATGTCCCGGTGGATTCCCTGTTAGCGGACTGTTCCGGTTGCGTCCGTGTTGATGGGGTTGTTGTCCGGGTGTTGTTATCTGTTGACGGCGCCCCTGATGATCTGCTTGACCTCTCACCGGTAGGGCGGTAGACACGGTATTCATTATTACTTATCCCTGTATTTCTGCTATCAGCCGTACTTGAAACCCGCAACGGTTCAACGTTTCTTCCGGTGTATCTTTGCACTTCGTTGGCGCTAGGCCCTCGATTGTAACGACCATTGTTTTCTGTTCCATAGTTATTAATGATCGTTGTATTATGGATGATCGTCGTATTCCGTGATGAATTCACGTAATAATCCCTAATATTTGTATTTCCCATATATCTACCCGGCATAAAAGTCCAATACCTTGATGGAAAATGACCTACGGTGAGTCTGACCCTGAAATTCATTCCCGGCATCAATGGCGCCCATCCGTACATATCGCTGTTTGAGCTCCAAACCACCCATGCAGGGCCCCATTCATATCCGGGCACCCAGTACCAACCATACCTGTTGTCGTACCCCCAACGTCCATAATGGAATGGCGCCCATCCCCACGGATAATTGGAAACCCAAGTCCAGCCATAAGTAGTATACGCCCAATATCCATTGGTGGAATACGGTTGGAAATTGCGAACATTGGCCACCCAAACCTGTCCGTAAGGATGTATGTTGACCCATACGCCATGAGGTGACAGTTGTGCATAAAAATCGTTGAAAGTCAGCGAAACAGATCCTGATACGTTAACCGTTTGTTGATGTTGGTAGGACTGTGTATTTGTATCGTAATAATAACCATCAGGCTGTCCGTCGCCATAATGGTATCCATACGACGGATTATAATAACTTCTGGTCTCGACGTAACCCGGCGTAATACAGCTTGACATGATAAACGCCGTTACAGCAATGCTGATCCATGTTTTGTAATTTGTTTTCATACTTTTTTTATTTATTATTTTAATTTTCCTTCAAAAACCGTTCCGCTTCTTCCAAGCCGGATGGTTTGCCGACATCTATCAACCTGATTTTGTTGTCCGTATAAAAATGGATCGGGTATTTGGCGCAGACAGACAGATAAAAGTCGATGATTGAGAATTTGCCGGTCCATTTGTCCATCAAACGAAAAAGCTCCGACGAAATCACATGAACACCTCCGAAAGCAAACTCCAAATACTTGGAGGGTTCGAAGTGCGGAAAGAAAGATTTGACTTCACCGGTCTCACGGTTTTGCCATCCGCACAACCGTTTGTCTTGATTGAATAATAGATAGCGGGTACCGGAGCGCCGGCTTACCAACAAGGTTGCTAATGTATTCGATTGGATATGGGAATGGTACATCGCTTGTACATCCACATTGGAAAAGATGTCAACATTGTGTACCAAAACCGGTTCCTTCCCTTCTAAGAACCGGCTTGCTTGCTTAATCCCGCCTCCCGTCTCCAATAGATAATTCTGTTCGTCGGAAATATCGACGGTCATGCCAAAATTGTTTTTAGCATTCAGGAAGTCAATGATTTGTTTGCCAAAATGATGAATATTGATCACCAGATGCGAAAATCCTGCCGCCTTGATTTTTAAAATGATATGTTCAAGCATGGGGATTCCTCCGATGGGAATAAGCGCTTTCGGCATGCTGTCGGTAAGCGGTTTCAAGCGGGTGCCCATACCGGCGCAAAGAATCAGGGCTTTCATACTTAAATCATTTATTATAAAGTTGTTTTGAAATTCTGTTCCAAATTCAGTTCGCGGTGGATCAAGTTGATTTTTATACCGAACCGTTTGTGCAAATGTTCGGCTAACAGTTGGGCGCAATAAACCGAACGGTGTTGTCCGCCGGTACACCCGAAACTTACCATCAGATTCGTAAAACCTCTGTCCAAATATCGGCTTACTGAAGTGTCTACCAGCACATAAACATGGTTCAAGAAGTCTGTTACATCGCTTTCATCGTGCAAAAACCGTACCACAGGTTCATCCAAACCGGTAAAAGCGTTGTACCGCTCATATTTCCCGGGATTGTTAATCGCCCGGCAGTCGAAAATATAACCCCCGCCGTTGCCGCTCGAATCATCCGGAATACCTTTTTTATAGGCAAAACTAACCACTTTTACTTCCAAAACGCTTTTATTCAGGACTTCCGAAAATTGTTTCAGGGTAGTTAACTTACGCAAGACATCACATAAATATGGATAATCGGCAAAGTCTTCATGCAACAGATCCCGTAAATTATCAATCGCGTATGGGACGCTTTGAATAAAATGGGGTTTTTTCTCGAAATACCCCCGGAAACCATAAGCGCCCAATACCTGCAATAAACGAAACAACACAAAATGACGCAATTGACTTCGAAAATCGGATTCATCAACCGGTAGATAGGCACGTAGGGCTTTGATATAACTGTTTAATAATTCATCGCGCAGTCCTTTCGGATATTTCGCTTTTGCCTGCCAAAGAAAAGAAGCAACATCATAATAAACAGGCCCTTTACGTCCTCCTTGAAAGTCGATAAAATACGGTTCGCCGTCTTTGATCATCACATTTCTCGACTGAAAATCGCGGTAAAGAAAGGTCTCTGTATTGTCCTGAAGCAACACCTTGCTCATCTGATGAAAATCATCTTCCAAGAGGCTTTCCTGAAATTCGAGACCGGTTGCTTTCAAAAAACAATATTTAAAATAGTTTAAATCCCACAAAACAGAACGATAGTCAAATCCGGATCGGGGATAGCACCGCGAAAAGTCAAAATCTTCAGCCCCTTTTACCTGAATGGATGGCAAAAGCGCTATCGTCTTATGTAGTAAAAGGCGTTCGCCCTCATCGAACATACAACTTTGCCGTCCTTTTTCGATGGCATTAAAAAGTAAGGTATCGCCTAAGTCTTCCTGAAGATAGAACAATTTGTCGTCGGAGTGAGCATACACTTCGGGGACAGGCAGACCTTTACTGTGAAAATGGCCTGCCATGTAGATAAACGCACTGTTCTCATCTTCGGATGCTCCGATAGCGCCGATCAGATTTTTTATGCCGAATAGCCTGAAGTAGCGCCGGTTAGATCCTGACAAGGGAAGTAATTCCTGAATTTCTTCAGCTTGAGATCCGGTATGGTTGGCATATAGCCTTCGCAGTTCGTCCATGTTCAATCTTTTCTGCAAATTTAATTCAAATTTCGAAATCGACAAAAAAAAATGGTTTATCACTCAATGAAAATGAGTAATAACAACAAATAAACATTACTTTTGCCTGATTTTTATAAAAAAAAATATGAGAAAGATTTTTACAGGAATGATTGTTTTATTGTTGGTACCGATGTGTCCTCTTGTTTTCAAACAAGGGGCATCTTGTATAGGGCAGGTTTACGGACAAGAAAGACAGTGGGTTGTCACCGGAAAGGTATCGGATCGGCAAGCCCGTGAAGCGATAGAATTTGCCAATGTTGTTCTTTACAACTCTGCCGACAGCGCCATTATCAAATATACGGCAACCGCTATCGGAGGGGAATTTACGATCGAACACGACAAATCCGGCGATTATTATTTAGAAATCACCATGATAGGTTATCTGAAAGAACAAATATCTTTGCCCCCGTTTACAGCATCCCAACGAAGTATTCCGCTCGGCGATATCCGGATGGAGCCGTTAGCCAATGAGTTGGGCGAAGTGGAAATCACGGGGCAGAAGCGTCAAATCGTATATAAATTAGACAGGCGCGTGATTGAGGCTTCCGGTTATCTCTCTGCTGCCGGAGGCACGGCGGTGGATATCCTTTCGCAAACACCCTCTATCCGTGTGGATGCAGAAGGCCAGGTCACATTCCGGGGCAGTGGCGGTTTCAAAGTTTATATCGACGGAAAACCCAGTTCACTTGACGGAACAACGACATTGGAGCAGATTCCTGCCGGACAGATTGAAAATATTGAGGTCATCACCGTTCCGTCTGCCCGTAATGATGCCGATGGTACTGCCGGTATTATCAATATCAACACCAAAAAACAGACTACGGAAGGGTGGAGTGGGATCATGAATATGATGGGTAGCACGGCGCTTTCACGGAGTGCCGACTTTCTGATGTCGCTCCGGCAAAAAGACATTCGCTGGCAAGTGTCGGGCGAGGCATCGCGCAGGTATCGTAATAGCGATTTCGACCAACTGAAAACCATCACGACGCCGGAAATGATTACAACCGACCAATCTACCGGAACGCGGGAAAGGTATACAGATAATTTTATGTTGCGTACGGGTTTCGACCTGTACAAAAACAATACCACATGGACCTCATCCGTAGAAGGCAGATATAGCGACCGATGGAGTGGGGGCAAGTTGAATTATTATGATACTTACCGCATACCGGGCACAGAAACAATCACTTCGGCTTCGTACAAAGGCGACGACTTCGTCGAACTGACCGAATGGCACTTACGGGGTGACGTTGGTTTTGATCACCGTTTCGACAATGAGGGACATCGCCTGACCGGGGCTTTGTATGCACTTTATCAGAAAGATGCATTGGAATATTTTGAGACCAACCTGTACGATCCGGCAGGCAATCGCGAGCAGGGACACAAGGCGTGGGAATTTGAATATCGCTTCACAGCGCAGGCAAACTTCGATTACGTATTGCCGCTTTCCAAACCGGAAGACAAGTTCGAGGCAGGCTACCAATTTTTTTCGTATACGGAGGATGGCGATTACAAAATTGATTTGTACGACCCTGAAGCAGGGGAATTCGTGCGGCGCGACGACCTGTATAACCGTTATCTTTTCCGCCGCGATGTACATGCCTTTTATGCCATGTTGAGCAATACCCGGTCGCGATTCAGCTATCAAATCGGACTGCGCGGCGAATACACCTACCGTAAATTAGGCAACAACTTAAAGTGGGCGGAACACGTCTGGCACAAGTTCGGATTATTTCCTTCGGCACATCTCTCGCTGACATTACCCGGCAACAGCCGCACAAGCCTTTCCTATTCGCGCCGGATCACACAGCCCCAGTTGTTCTACATGGAGCCTTATGTGGTCTATGTTGATTATTATACGGCACAAAAAGGCAACCCGTTCATCCAACCCGAATATACCAATTCGGTCGAGTGGGGGTATAACAAAAGCTTTGGAAATCATACTGCTTCCGGCACTTTGTTTTACAGGGCGCGTACAGATAAGATTGAGCGTGTCCGGGTGCCTTACCATACCGGTGTGACGCTCGATTCCATGGCAAACGTAGGCAGCGACTACGCATCAGGCGCCGAATTGTCGACAACACTGATGTTGAAAAATTGGTGGAGCTTCGATGCCAACGGGAGTTTGTATTATTACAAGGTGAAAAATGAATACAAAATTGATGGGCGTGATGCCGAGAGTTGGAACTGGCAATTGGCTGTGAACAACAATTTTGATATCGGAAAAAATACCCGCGCCCGCCTCGAAGCCTATTACGTAGGCCCATCGGTGAATACGCAAGGCAGGGTTGAAGATTTTTTCTATATAAACCTGACGGTCAGGCAGCAATTATTCAACCGCCGGTTGATTGCAAGCCTTTCGGTACGCGATATGTTGGCCACAGCTAAATATAAAAGCACCCAATCAAACCTTCAAGTCCAATCGCTCACCCACATCATCCCGCAAGCGCCTGTGTTTACATTGACATTAACCTACACCTTCAATAACTTCAGGATACAACAACGCGAAGAACGCATCTCGCACGATTTGTTTGAAGGGACGAACAGGTAGGGGGAAAGCCGTAAGGCTTTTGAAAGCATCAACAGAAACCAAAGAAAATAATGGATGAAATACTTGCATATAAGTATACAAATAACTACCTTTACTCGATTTCTTTTATTTGAACTTCTAAAATCCCAACGGCTGCATCTTGTTTGGGAATCATTTGTATGCGTAAAGCGGCGGTTGTAACCGGCTTTCCCGGATGTACCATATTGAATTGATCAGTAAACACTGAAAAACTATCTGTTGTATAAAGGGG
>JAIRJR010000223.1 GCA_031260575.1 Tannerella sp. | reverse complement strand
GGTTTATTTTTTATGAAAAAAGACAATCATCGCCGGTGTTCAATATGAACATGTTTTTGGCAAACCGCGTCTTCCGTATGTCGTCGTTTGCCGCATTGATCAATTATGCGGCAACGTTTGCCATTGGATTCATGTTGAGTCTTTATTTGCAGTATATCAAAGGATTCGATCCGCAAAAAGCCGGATTGATTTTAATCATTCAGCCCATTGTACAGACCATTATTTCGCCTTTAGCCGGTAAATGGTCGGATCAAGCGAATGCCGCCCATATTGCTTCTTTTGGGATGGCAATCATTGTTGTTTGTCTGTTGGCCATGTTTTTCCTTACGTCAGGTACCTCTTTATGGATTCTTATTGTCATATTGGCTGTTCTGGGTGCGGGTTTTGCTTTATTTTCGACGCCCAATGTCAATGTAATCATGGGATCGGTTGAAAAACGTTATCTGGGGATGGCTTCGGCTACCACCGGAACGATGCGGCTCGTCGGACAATCGATCAGTATGGGAATTACCATGATGATGATCTCCATTTTTGTTGGTAAAACACAAATCACCATCGATAATCATCCGTTTTTCATACAATGTATGCATTATACTTTTGGCATTATGGTAGTTATATGCATATTTGGGGTTTATACCTCCATGGCGCGGAATAACGGGGTAAAAAATCATTTTTCATAGTCCGATTTTTTTTATACCTTTGTCGATTCAAAAACCAAATTATGCTCACAAAATATTTTGAAGATAAAGACGTTCACAAATTAGAAACCTATATCCGTAGAGGAGAACGTTTTGTCATTATCACGCACATCACGCCCGACGGTGATGCCATCGGTTCTTCATTGGGACTGCATCATTATTTATCTTACTTGGGAAAAGATTCTGTGAATGTTGTGGTTCCCAACGATTTTCCTGCGTTTCTGAAATGGATGCCCGGAGCCAATGATATCGTAATATACGAATCTCATAAAGAATATGCAGAAAGGCTCATACGCGAAGCCGATGTGATTTTCTGCCTTGATTTCAACGAATTGAGACGCATAGGGAAATTAGCTCCTTTCCTGGAGGCGGCAGATGGACGAAAAGTGCTGATAGACCATCATCCTGATATTTCCAATTTTTGCCGCCTGATACTTTCCTGTCCCGAAATGTCGTCGACCAGCGAAATGGTCTTCCGCCTGCTTTGTGCAATCAAATCATTCAGCGAAATCAATAAAGATGCTGCCGAATGTATCTACGCCGGTATGATGACCGATACCGGTTCGTTTACTTTCGGTTCAAACAATCCGGAGTTATACTATATCATCACCGAGCTGGTTAAAAAAGGAATAGATAAGGATAAGATATACAGGAATGTATATCAGGTTTATTCTGAATCGCGCTTGCGTTTGATGGGTTATACCTTTTTGGAAAAAATGAAAGTCTATCCTGAACATAAAACCGCATTGATTACCCTTACCTTAAAGGAATTGAATCGTTTCAATTACAAGACGGGCGATACGGAAGGCTTTGTGAATATGTTGTTAAGTATCGAAGGTGTCCAATTTGCGGTATTTATACGTGAAGATACCGATCAAATCAAATTGTCGTTCCGTTCGACAGGTGATTTCCCGACCAACCGGTTTGCTTCGCAATATTTTCAAGGTGGAGGACATACAAATGCTTCAGGCGGTGAGTTTTATGGTTCATTAGCCGGTGCGGTTCAAGCGTTCGAAGCTGCATTACCGGCAATGTACCCAACCGGTTCGTCAAACTTTACGCATAAACACGGATAAATTAAAAAAACCTGATGATCTTACGATCTTTCTAATCGTTGTCAAACACAAACCGTACCCTGTCAAGATACAAAGCTACTCTGTATTCGTCTTGATAAACGCTACCGATTCCGTATGGGTATTTTGTTCCCTGACCGTTATCAAAGGGAATGATCATTCGGACAATTGCATTTTCGCCAACGTATTGCAATGCCGTTTCAACGCCAGGGCTTAAGAAATACCACCCATCACTACCGGTCTGATTCTTCGTAATGATTTTAGCTTCTAATATTCGTCCGTAAACAAACTCCACCGGCGAAAAGCCGTTGGGAAATATAGAATAGGTGAATGTGTCTGTTTTGGTAATACCGACTAAACTGCATCGCATCAATATGCGTGTCTTTAGCGAATCAGCCCTGTTTCCATTACCGGAATCAACGACATTCAGATAGCATTCGTTATCTAACTTATAAAATTGTTTTTCTCCAAAAACACCATTTGCGGGGTAACGGTCTATGATTTCAAAACCTTCTTTTGCAATTAAATTTGCAATCGCCTCTCTTTCAGCTTTTTTAAAATC
Source organism: Tannerella sp. (assembly GCA_031260575.1). Lineage (GTDB taxonomy): Bacteria > Bacteroidota > Bacteroidia > Bacteroidales > Tannerellaceae > Tannerella. The sequence continues at coordinate 12,401 of JAIRJR010000223.1, read as the reverse complement.
CTTGAATTGAGGGCCTTTATTACATGAAAAAAGGCACGTTACAAATACAATCAATAAAATACCAATATTAAACCTCATCCTGTCTGCTTTTTTAAAAGATTGATGTGCAAAAGTAGTGAATATCTATTATCTTTTCTGTTATTATTCAATTTTTAACAAAAAGTTTCATATTTTTTGGGGAATCGAAAAAAAGAAACTATTTTTGCATGAGATAATCAAATAATGTCATAATGAATGTATATAATCGTATTCTTCTGAAATTAAGCGGCGAATCACTTATGGGCGGTAAACAGTACGGTATCGATGAGATACGTCTGGATGAATATGCCCGGCAAATCGAAGAAATTGTCTCTTTGGGTGTAGAAACAGGTATTGTCATTGGGGGTGGTAATATTTTCCGCGGACTGAGTGGATCTGCTAAAGGGTTTGACAGGGTGAAAGGCGATCAAATGGGCATGATGGCTACGGTGATCAATAGCCTGGCGCTTCATTCAGCCTTGGAAAACAGGGGTGTAAGATCTGCTGTCTTGACAGCTATCCGCATGGAACCCGTAGGGGAGTTTTATAACAAATGGCGCGCGATCGAACTCCTGAAACAAGGGTATGTTGTCATGATTGCGGGAGGTACGGGAAATCCATTTTTTACCACCGACACAGCGGCTACCTTGCGCGGAATTGAGATTGAAGCCCACGTATTGTTGAAAGGAACACGGGTTGACGGAGTCTATACAGCTAATCCGGAGAAAGATCCTGCTGCCGTTAAATACGATGAAATTACTTTCGACGACATCTATCAACAAAATCTGAGAATCATGGATCTTACGGCAATCGCCTTATGTAAGGACAATAATCTGCCGTTGATCGTCTTTAATATGGACAAACCCGGAAACCTGAAAAAAGTAATCAGCGGCGAAAAAACAGGTACTTTTGTTCATAATTGAAGAATATTTATTACTTTTGTTCTTTAAAAAATACAAAAAACGATAAAGTCATGACTGATATTCAAGTTATTAAAAAGAAATCGGAAGAAAAAATGGATGCTGCCATTACTTTTCTGGATGAGGAATTGGCACGAATCCGTGCGGGAAAAGCCAACCCTAAAATTTTAGACGGAGTCAAAGTGGCTTACTATGGCAATATGGTTCCACTGTCGAATGTGGCATCCATCAATACACCCGATGCCAAAACATTGTTGATCACCCCCTGGGAAAGGAAAATGATACGCGACATCGAACGGGCGATCATGAATTCCAATGTAGGAATTACCCCCGAAAATAATGGAGAAATCATTCGACTGCTCATTCCGCCTCTTACCGAAGAACGTCGCCGCGTATTAGCCAAACAAGCCAAACAGGAGGCCGAAAATGCGAAAATCAGTGTCCGCAATGCGCGTCGCGATGCGATCGAAGCTTTGAAAAAAAGCATCAAAGATGGTGTGTCGGAGGATGTTGAGAAAGATGCCGAAGCAGATGTGCAAAAAACCCACGACCGGTACATCAAAAAAGTGGATGAAATTTATACCGTCAAAGAAAAAGAAATTATGACCGTGTAACTCAGCTATGCACGGGCTTGTCATCAAAAACACGGGAAGTTGGTATGTTGTGCGAACAGACGATGGACTGTTTATCAACTGCAAAATCAAAGGGATTTTCAGGTTGAAAGATATCCGATCTACGAATCCGGTGGTAATTGGTGACCGCGTTGAGATAGAAATGAATACATCGGGGACTGCTTTTATAAGAACGATCCGGCCCCGTAAAAACTATATGATTCGCCGTTCGTCGAATTTATCCAAGCAATCTCATATCCTGGCTGCCAATATTGATCTGGCTTTACTGATCGTTACAGTCAGTTATCCCGTTACAACGACCATTTTTATTGACCGTTTTCTATCCACGGCAGAAGCGTATCAAATTCCCGCACAAATTGTTTTTAATAAGATCGATCGTTTGGATACGGACGACAGAGAATATCTTAATGGCTTGATACATCTTTATGAAACAGTAGGTTATCCTTGTTCGACCGTATGTGCGCTGACCGGTGAGGGGATTGATGGATTGGTTAAGGCTTTGTTGAATAAAGTAACCTTGGTGTCCGGTCATTCCGGTGTGGGAAAATCGACGCTGATCAATCGCATTTTGCCGGGTGTGAATTTGAAGACAAACGAAATATCCGAATATCATAAAAAAGGGGTGCATACGACTACTTTTTCGGAAATGATTCCGATGCCTGATGGCGGATATTTGATTGATACACCGGGAATCAAAGGATTCGGTACGATCGAAATGGAAGGAGTCGAAGTATCGCATTATTTCCCCGAAATATTCAGGTTTTCGTCCGGATGTAAGTATCATAATTGCAGCCATCGCCATGAACCCGATTGCTCGGTTTTGAAAGCGCTTCGTAAAAACTTGATCAGCGAATCCCGATACAAAAGTTATTTGAATATTCTGGAAGATAAAGAAAGCGGTAAATACCGTGAATAAGACTTTTTTATTTCATTTCCAAAAAACCCCATATCGGAAAATGATCAGAAACCGGAATTTGATCGACTTTCGCGTGATGGGCTTTCATGTTGTGAGAATGTAAAATATGGTCGATCCTAAACCAATAATATTTATGGTTATAGGTAATCCCCGGTCCATTGCCTGATGTGGCAAAGGCATCGACCAACGATCCTTTTATGGTCTGATATGCGTATGAAATGGGTGTGTCGTTGAAATCGCCGCACACGATCAAATAGTCGCCTTTCAAGTTCCGTATTTCATCGGCAACGATCTCTACTTGTTCGGCACGAATCTTAAATGCCGTACTTAATTTGTGTTGAACCGTTTCCTTTAGTTCATCGAAAGATTCCTGATTCATATTTTTTAAGAAATCCGCATAATTCGAACGATCTTCCATGGTTAGTTTAAATGATTCCAGATGATTGTTAATCACGATCATTTTTTTTCCTTTCACATCAATTTCATGTACGGTCGACCCATTGAAAGTACTGTCGTAGTTGATCTTTCGCGAATTCAGAATCGGAAATTTTGAAAAAATGGCTAAGCCTATCGAATAGTTGCTTTTGCGAACCAAAGGCTCTGTATAATGATAAGGATACATATTTAAGGCTTGTTCTACCTTTTCGCGAGTCAGGAAATTTGCTTGCTTCGCAACCATATATTCCTGCAGACAAACAATATCCGCATCCGAATCGGCTATATATTGAATGATTGGATTGGGTTTATTCGTTGTATGGTTTTGATAACCAAATGCCATCACATTGTATGATAATACTTTCAGGACATTTTTACCGGTGATATCTGGCTGGAAGAGATGCACCGGAATATAATGGGTAATGGGTTTCCAACAAACAAAAAAAGAACAAAGGATAATAAAAAACATCGTCCACTTACGGGCAAATAACCAATAAATCAAAAAACAAAAATTAATGATCAGAAAAACAGGAAATAGAAGTCCCAAATATGAAAAAAGTATATTTTTATTGGGAGATACCGAATCGGAAAAAGAAGTGACAATCAATAGCAATGAGCTAAATATATTTAGCGCCGCAATCATTTGATGTAACAATCTGACAGGTTTCATCTTTTACTTTTTGCTTGCATCAAAAAGCGTTTTCTTCTCTTCGGCAGAAAGGCTTTGATAACCGGATTGTTTTAATTTATCTAAAATTTCATCCAGTGTATCGGCTTCTTTGCGCTTTCGCATGTTATACTCTGCATCGGTTTCCTGTTTTCGATAGACCACTTTCATGCGTGCAGGACGGCGATTCTTCCAATTTATGATCCTATCAATCAAACGATTCACGGAAACGGTCAAATCCTTTCCCTTTTGAAATTGAGTAGCAAACAAAATTCCAAACAACGCTCCGCCAATATGGGCGATATGTCCTCCTGCATTGGCCGAAACGATCGACAATAAATCAATCATAAAAGCAAACAATGCCAAATAGATCAGTTTGACACGGCCGATAAATAACAAATTGATTTCATGATCTTTCTTGTAAAAAGACACAGCAAATACAATCGCCATAACAGCAGCGGAAGCGCCCATTAAATAACTGACGCCCGCCATATTCCTGAAATATGGAAAAATATTGTATGCAATCAGAAAAAATAACGCTCCAAAAATCCCGCCGCTAATGTATAAACCTCCAAACTGACGCTCATTGAAATAAATCAAAAAAATCCGTCCAAACCAATATAACCACAACATATTGAACAGAATATGTAAAAGATCGGCATGTAAAAACATATAGGTAATGAGGGTCCAAGGCCTGTAGAAAAATAAACTGAAAGATGAAGGCATTTGCAAATAATGGATCCAATCGAAGCCTCCGATCTGAAACAGCGTACCAACGATACGAATCAAACCAATCAAGATAAATATCCCTACATTAATAAATATTAGTTTAGTAGGAATGTTACCCTTGGCAAAAGTTTGCCTCATTTTAGTAAAATAATCCACGGTTCTGATCTTTCTTTTTCCAATATCGAATCATCACATAACCAAATAACATCCCTCCCAAATGGGCGAAATGCGCCACATTATCGCCACTGAAGTTGGCAACACCCAGAAATAATTCCATGATACCGTAAATTGCAACAAAATATTTTGCTTTGATGGGAATCGGCAGAAACAGAAGAAACAACTGCGTATTCGGGAAAAGCATGCCAAATGCCAGTAATATTCCAAAAACAGCGCCCGATGCGCCAATCGTAATCAAATTGTTGACTCCCGGATGCGTCAACAATTCTTGCAGGGGTATTCCCATGCTTTTTGCATCGGCATAAAGCAAATAAAACCATACCAATTCCTGAATCATGGCCGCTCCGACACCCGTCACCAAATAAAAAAACAAGAAACGTTGTTTTCCCCAATAATTTTCAAGCACCCGCCCAAACATAAAGACGGCAAACATATTGAAAAAAACGTGCTCAAGCGAATGAGTCGCGTGCATAAAAATGTAAGAAAACAGTTGGTAAAAGTGAAAACCGGAAGCGGTTGGAAAATGTAAACCAAACAACCGTATCATGTCAATACCGAATTTTGGCAAAACCAAACTGGCCAACCAACAGAGGAAATTGATAATTATCAAGTTTTTAGTCACTACAGGTATACTGCTGAAAAAGCCAAATTTAGTCTGATCCGTCATTTTTTTTCTATTTCTATGAAGCAAAAATACATCATAAATTTGGCTTTCACCTCTCTTTTCAAGGAAAATTCATTTTTTTTATAAAAAATTATATTTTTATGATTGAAAAATAAATTATCTTTGCTGTTTGGAATGAACAGGAAAATATGAAACAGAGCAAAAAGGTTTTTTGTTATTTTTTGTGGATGATTCCGGTTATTTGGATGTTAAATGGTTCGTGCAAACCTTATGCTGACCCCCAACCGGATACCGAAGTTAAAATATCGGCAAACAAAACATCTATCAAAGCAAATAATAAGGATATCGTTAATTTTAGGGTTACAGCCGACGGTGTCGAAGTGACATCGGCGGTTACCATTACATTGAAAGGCAGAACCACCCCGGTTGATGCCATGGGTTTTTCGACCGATTCGGTCGCTTCCTACACCTTTTATGCAACGTATCAAGAAATCAAATCGAACGAAATCATTATTGAAGCGGTTGATATGGAGATGATGATTACTGCCGACAAACAAACGATCAAAGCCGATGGTAAGGATGTGATTGTGTTTACGGTAAAAATTGATGATGTGGATGTAACTTCATCTGCCTCAATTATTCAAAAGGGTTCGCCCGATTCAACGCTAACCGATTCAAGGTTTCAAACCAAAATTGCCGGCACCCATACATTTTATGCAACGCATAATGGAAAGAAATCAAATGAAATTCAGATAAATGCTTCAGAATTACTCATTACTTTATCTGTTGATAAGTCATCCATTAAGGCAAATAATCGGGACAAAGCCATATTTACGGTCAAAGCCGATAACGAAAATGTAACGGTTGAAGCCATTATGATGCAGAAGAAGACCATAGAAGACCGGGCAATAGATGGTCGGAACTTTAGTACGGATGAAGCGGGGATTTTTACATTTTATGCGATCTATGCGGGGAAAAAGTCAAATGAGATCAAAGTAGAAGCCACTTATGTCGAACTTGCTTTTCTACGTGGGTACAGTATCATACAAATTACCTCTACGAATTGTCCGGTTTGTCCGCAAATGACGGATGAAATGAGGATCATACAAAATAATTCTTCTTTAGCCGAACAAATCCATGTGGTGGCATTTCATCCGAATGGCAAATATTGTGATAGTGAATTGGCAGGCGCTCTTTCACAAACAGCAGTCAATTTTGTCGATGTTGTCAAATTAAATGCGCCTCCTTTAGCCATTATCGATCTTTATACGGGTGTTTACCTCTATCCGACCACCACACAGAGACAATTGTTGGAAGCAATTGATAAGGTTACGCTTACGCGCGACAGGGTGTCGTTGACGGGTATGTCGGTGAAGTCGGAAGTGAATGATCGGAAGATAGATTTTACGGTTAACGTAAAGACGCTGAAAACAGATAATTACCGGTTCTTTGCTTTTGTTGTAGAAGATGGAATCGTTCACAGGCAAGTCACTTCGGAAAAAGTTTGGGATCCGAATTACGTCCACAATAATATAGCCACCTATCAATTAACAGAAGGAAACCCATATTTGGGTGTAGACCTGGGAACCGTAACTTCAGGACTCGAAACAACCCATTCTTTCTCAATCAATACAACAAATTTCAACACCGGACGCGATGTGAACCTTGATCATTGCCGTATCGTATGTTATACGCTGAGATCGAAAGACGGAAGCAATTACATCATTGATAACGTAACAAGCTGTCCGGTCAACGGATCGGTGCGTTATCTTTATGAGAGATGAATTCCTTAATAGAAAACATCGAACATGTATTGCAAGAAGAAGTTGTATATACCGGAAGTCAACGGTTACGAACAGCTTCGGGTAAGGAATACTTCTTGAAAAACGGTCGTATAAGTGATATTTATCGCTGTGAAGCAAATGGACTGAAAGAATTGGCTTTGGCGCAATCCATCGAGGTAGCCAAAGTGGTTGCCGTCGGCAAGGATTTTATCCTGACTGAATATATACACCGGGGAAAAGCTACGGGTGATTTTTTTATGCGATTTGGGCGTGAACTGGCTCGCATGCACCGGTATCAATCGGACACAGTTGGTTTCCATGAAAATAATTATATCGGAGCTAATGAGCAAATTAATATACCTTCTGAAAAAGAAAGCACAGATTGGATTGATTTCTATTATAACAAACGATTGATGTTTCAATTCAGGCTTGCCGAAAGAAATGGCTATGCCACATCCAATTTGAGAAACGGGTTGATACGCCTCGAAAAATCAATCGAATCGATTTTGAGTGACGGTATCGAACATCCCTGTCTTTTACATGGCGATTTGTGGGCGGGGAACTTTATTTGCGATGAGAATGGTCGTGCTGTACTGATCGACCCCGCCGTCTATTATGGCCACAGAGAAGCCGATTTGGCGATGACCAAACTCTTTGGAGGATTTTCATGCGAGTTTTACGATTCCTATCAAAAGGAATATCCCCTTAAACCCGGATGGGAATACCGCGAAGGATTATATAAATTGTATCATGTATTGAACCATCTAAACCTCTTCGGCCGCAGCTATTTACATGAAGCTGAAAGTTTGTTGAATCCATACGGATAAATTCCTTAAAAAACGGTTTGGTTTTGGAGCGTACGAATACTGCAATGAATTAATAATCAATACTCGTTTTTGGTGTTAGTCAGAATTGAAAGGCAACAGGCTGATGCTATTTTACCCGAAGTTTTATAATTGGAAGACCATAATACTGAGGGCGCCATTTCCCTGCATAATTCACATATTTAATGCCTCCGCCTAATCCGAAAGTTTCAGAAAATTTCACATACACCTCGCCACCAAAACTGTTTTGAGGTACATGAAAGGAGTTTGGAACAGATAAACCATTATGAGCATATTGACCGTATGTTCTTAGTATAAGCCAGTTGGCCGGCTGGTAGGTTAATGCGGCGTTCATTCCGGTAGTCACTCTTCGAAACACATCTAACGGACCAAAAAAATAGCTCGAAATGAACGGCGTTCCGGTAAATGTTAATTGATTTGTTATGTTCCAATTCACTCCCAAACCAAATGAAGCCGCCCCATCATATCCCCAAAAATGGTCGCTTAATGTAGCAAAGAAATTGAATTGATTCGCATGTGCTAATGAAATCGAATTGGTACTTGAATAATACTTTGGACCAAATGGGTATTTATAGAAAGTGTTTCCGCTAACAATTACATTTTTTGAAATATCCCACTTCATTGGTTCGTTAAAAACGGGCATACTTTTTGAGGAATTTGTCCGGAATTTATTTGGGTTATTCAATGGATTTTCTAATTGGAAATTATCAGACCGGTAAAAATCAAGACTCGCAGGGTAGTTAAATTTCTTGAGATGGATTCTAAGGCTATCCGTATTTTCCTGAGCATAAGAATATATGGTGTATACAAATAAGATACACAACCCTATTATTTTAAAAGAATGTGCCTTCATAAGAAAAGTTCGACTGAATTAGACTTGTAATTTTGACAAAACTCAGAAATATTTTCTGAATTGCCAAAAAGAATATGTTAAAAAAACTGCTCCCCCTCAAATCCCATAGAAGGGAGAGTGGACGGAAAGCGTTTTGTTTTGCCAATTAATTGACAGTTAACAATTAATAACACCCCATTAACTATATATAACTAAAAAACAGTGTACTGTATGTTTTTTATTATATTCCTTTGCCACTGTAATATTTAATAATTGAATAAACAATGAAAAAAACAGTATTGCTTTTCGTTTTAGTTAGTAGCGCTTTAACCTTAAATGCGCAGGTGATTTCCCGGCATGGGTTTGTAAAGACTGTTTTCTATTTGCTTCTGATTTTGGCATGCAGCTCATGTGAGGTTGATTATGATTTCGTTGAATTAAAATCGAACGAGCCGGAATGTATTATTGTAAATAGCATTTTAAATCCCAATGAGCCTGTTCAGGTTCAGTTGCACAGGTTGCAGAAGACGGATAATCGCTACAGCTATATGGGATTGATGGGAGCCAAAGTAGTGTTGAAAGAAGATCAGCACATCCTGTATGAAGCTATCTGCAACGACACGATATTGATTCTGGATTATTACCCGAAAGTAAACGCACGCTATTCGATTGAAGTTTCCTTCGATGATTTGCAGACCGTAACGGCATCAACCCAAGTGCCTCCGGCAATCAACTGTCAATCAATTTTTCGACATGGGGAATATGCCTGGAATTATGGTGAGTATATCATTGAATTAAGTGATTTTGATATTCCCCAAGCGGACAGAAGCAGTATGTGGATTATTTCCTCTCAGATATACGACAAGAAATATGAAAGCGAATACGAAGAAATGTATACCAATAATGCGTTTGTGGATAAAGATAACAGCGTGGCAGGTATGCCCATCATGAACGAAGAAGTCGGCTCTATTTACCATGAAGGTTTTCTGAGGGTGAAAAACAAAAATTTGCCGTTGATTGATAATCTTGTTTTTACACCTCTTGATGTGGGGACTGAATATGACCGGATGCAGACTTGGCCGGATTCCCTTGCCAAGCTGCCGGGCATGGGGGATACGGTCATTATTGATAAATGCACCGGTCTGCCTCCGATGCCCTTTATCCCTGCATGCGAGCTTGATACAGTAATATATCTGAAATGGGATAAATTAGACGCCCAAATTAAAGTCAGAGTCATAACGGCAAGCCCCGAATACGATCAATTCTACAAAACGCTTTATATGCAAAAAACCTTGATGAATATGACATCAATCTTTTTTGAACCCCAAAAAGTCTATTCGAACATCAAAAACGGCTTGGGCATATTTGCAGGAATGAATGAAATAAACAGATACCATGATTTACCGAAAAGAGAATATTGACATGAAAACAATATATGGATGTGAAAGCAAGAAAGCACAAAAGCATGAACGCACAAAGGCGCAAAAGCATGAACGTAAAACAGGATTTCTGTTGTTGCTGTGGATTATTTGTTTGCCGATTTTTGCACAATTAACGATTCAGGGCGACAGTGTGCAAAGTTCCGCATTCGATTCGCCCATCGAATTAAGCGAAGTCATCGTAAGCGCACGCATGAAAAATATGCAAAGCCGGGGGCTTGGAAATATGCAAATCAATTCGCAACAGTTGAAAGTATCTCCTTTGTTCTTCGGCGAAAGGGATATTATCAAAACGTTGCAGTTTCTTCCCGGCGTATCTGCCGGGATGCAAGGCTCGTCGCAACTGAATATCCGCGGCGGCACAAACGATCAAACACTTTACCTGCTTGACGATGTGCCCGTTTACAATCAAAATCATACGTTTGGCTTCTTTTCCATTTTCAATTCCGATGCCATCAAAAGCGTTGATTTATACAAAGGAGGCATCCCGACACAATATGGCGACAAACTGTCGGGCGTTGTAGCCGTATCGCTGAAGGATGGGGATTTCAAAAAGCATAATACCTCCATTTCCATGGGGTTATTAGCCGGAACACTTGCCTCCGACGGTTATATCGTCAAAGACAAACTCAGTTATAACTTCGCCGGCAGACGCTCTTTTCTCGATTTGATTTACAATGGCGTAATGGCATTGGCTGGAGAGGAAGGAGGCGGAATTTTTATGATTTCCTTCTACGACGTCAACGGCAAACTGTCATGGAAAATCAATGACAGAAACAGCCTTTCATGGCAGGTATACAGCGGATATGATGATATTTACGCCGCAAACAGGGAAACAACTTCGTCGGGAAAGTATGCCGAAAAAATGGGTTTCGGCTGGAAAAATTTCATGACCTCGATGCGGTATTATTCGCAGCTCAAACCAAACCTGCTGTTTTCAAATACAGCCTATTACACCACGCTTGACAATTTCAATCGCCATAAAAGCAGTCTTGAAAATGAGGAAGAGAAAGCGACCAAGGATGGCGGAACGTCATCGCTGTTGACTGAAATTGGCAACAAATTATCGTTCGAGCATCGCATTTCGGAAAAAAATACGCTTTTCTACGGATTGGAAGGGGCTTATCAAAAGTATACACCCGACTATGTGTACAGAGAAAGCAACAATCACAGGATTGCCTATTACATGGATAATCTCGAACTTTTCAAATTCTCAGGGTATGCAAACAGTGAATTCAGCCATAAACAGTGGTTTTTGAATGCAGGCATTCGCGCCTCTTGCTATGACAACATGAAGAACAGGCAATTTGTCATTGAGCCACGCATAAAAGCGAATTATTTCTTAGACGAAAAAAACAAATTCATGATTGCATACGACCGTATGTACCAACCTGTTCATACGGTTAATGAGATGAATTACAACGTACAGACAGACTATTGGGTGCCTTACCGGGAAGACAAACTGCCGCAATCCTCGCAGATATCTGTCGGCTGGAAAAATTATACGACACCTGATCTGAGTATTTCCGTCGAAGCCTATTATAAAAAGATGTCCAATTTGCTGTTGATCCGGAATCTCGAAAATTACATGGACTTTCATACCGATTTTGAGACAGGGAAAGGGAGTTCGATGGGTGTTGAATTGCTGGCTGAATACAGCAAAAACAGATTGACAGCCTGGTTATCTTATACTTTGTCAAAATCCGACCGTACTTTCGGCGGCGAAACATATCCTTTCAAATATGACGCTCCGCACAGTTTGTCGGCATTCGGTAATTATATTGTCAGAAAGCGCGAAAAAAGAGAATCTTCCCTGTCCGTAAACGTACAATATAAAATAGGTTATCCGTATTATGTTCCAAACATTGAATACCCAAGTCCCGGACTGCCGGCACATTCGATTGGTTATGTCCGGCCGGATGATATGAATAATGTGGCGTATATACCCAATCACCCCAACACGCGGCTGCCCGATTATTTCCGCATAGACCTGAACTATACGATAGACAGGAAACTCAAGCGAGGCAACCTTGTCTGGCAATTCTCGCTTCTCAACGCAACGAACCGGCACAATCCATACGCCATCTATATGAAAGACGGTAAATACAAAGCAATAACAATGGTGCCAATCCTGCCTTCGATATCGTTTAAGAGGAGTTTTTGAGGAAATAAGGAACGAATAAATCTGTCATTCAGCAAATTACATGCCTGAAGCCTTGTCCCTGATATCAAACGCCCAATACAATCGACGCATTGATGTTAAGTTTCCGGCTTATATTTCTTGCAATCGGCAAGGTAGGTTCGCTTTTCCCTGTCAAATAGTCGCTTACGCGTGAAGGACTTATTTCCAACAACTCCGAAAGTTTCATCTGATTGATTCCC